>QMRV01000032.1 GCA_003649445.1 Thermoprotei archaeon
ATTCATCGATATCGTACAAGTATATTAGCTTGGCTTTTATTTCTCCTCCATCTATAGCTTCAGCTAGCAACGTCCCTATTGCGCCACAACCTATTATCGCTACACCCTTCATTTCCAGACACCTGTTACTTCAAGAGATAAATCGACTGCTTTAGCAGAATGAGTTAATATACCTAGACTTATTACATCGGGCTGTGCTTTAGCATACTCTACAATATTTTCTTCAGTTACTCCCCCAGAAACCTCAATTAAGACTCTGTTTCTGAGCCCTTTTTCTTCAAGTACTTTTATTGTCTCAGCTACTTCCTCTGGAGTGAAATTGTCTAGCATTACTATGTCCGCTCCGGCTTCAGCTGCTTCAATAGCTTCATTTAAGTTGGATACTTCTACTTCTATTTTCCTGTAAAAACTGTTTTTCTCTTTAGCTTTCTCTACAGCACTTTTAACTGATTTAAAGTACTTTAAGTGATTATCTTTAATTAAAATCATGTCTGATAAACTGAGCCTATGCGTATCTCCTCCACCTGCTTCAACTGCTTTTTTCTCAAAGTATCTTAACCCGGGCAGTGTTTTGCGTGTTGCAGCGATTCTTGTGCGAGGACTTATCTTCTTAACTTTCTCTACTAGTCTCCTAGTGGCAGTAGCTATGCCGCATGTATGCGATAATATATTTAAGACAAGTCTCTCAGCTGAAAGTACTTTGCGCATATTTCCTTTGATTTCCAGTAAGATTTCTCCTAGCCTGAATTCTTCTCCGCTTTTCTTGAGTACTGCTACTTCTAAACCTAAGCGCTGTAAGATATATGCTATTTCCTCAGTGCAGGCGGCCACGCCGTCTTCTTTGGCTAAAACTACTGCTTTGCAGGAAATATTCTCGGGTAGTAGCTCCGATGTAGCGTCCCAGAAAGGTATGTCTTCGGCTAGCCACTCTAGAAACTTGCAGTAGACTATTTCCTCGACCACGGTATCTCAACCCCTAGAAGCTCAAAGCTTCTTTCTAAAGCAGATCGAGCTTTATCGGCTATCTTCTTGTCTACAGCTACTACATATTTTTCTTCAAGCAAGGCTCGAAGAATTTTCTCTAAAGTTATTTTCTTCATGTCCTCGCATACTGCTTCAAGTGTAGCTGGATAAGCTTTCTTCGAAGGATACTCTTTCCTTATTTTATGTAGCAGGCCTACTTCTGTTCCAATAACGTACTCTTCTGCATTTAGAGATCCTACTGCTCTAACCATTTGGCTTGTGCTTCCAATAAAGTCTGCCAGCTTCCTTACTTCTGATGTGCACTCGGGGTGAACAAGTATTTTTGCTCGAGGATATTTTTCTTTAGCCGCTTTAATGCAGTCGACTGTTATCTTCATGTGAACTGGACAATGGCTATCAGGTGGAATAGGAATAACTGTTTTCCCTGTCTGCTCAGCTACGTATGACGCGAGATTTCTATCAGGTCCGAAGAGAACTGCTTCTGCATCTAGCTGAGAAACTATCTTAACGGCGCTGCTGCTCGTTACAACGTAGTCTGCTTTAGCTTTAACAGAAGCCAGCGAATTGACGTAGACTACGAGAGGTGCTTTAGGGTGTTTTCTGCGGTAGTAGTCTACTATTTCGGGTGTAAGCTGGTGTGCTAGAGGACAGGTAGATTCTTTCTCAGGATGCAGCACTTTTTTCTCGGGATTCAGTATAGCTGCCTGCTCTGCCATAAAGTCTACTCCGGCGAAAACTATTACTTTAGCTTCAGTCTTCATGGCTTTAATAGAAAGCTCCAAGCTATCGCCGGCAAAATCGGCTATGTCTTGTACTTCAGGCCTCTGATAATTATGGGCCAGTATAACCGCGTTCTTTTCACTCAACAAACGCTTGATTTTATCCTCTAACACACTAATCCTGTTTTACGATGAAGACTAATATATAAGAGGAGTTTTACTGGCAAATTTTGCCGGAAACACGAAGTCTTCTTCGGCAACTTTCGCCGAACCAGTATTCTTCCACTACATTAGTAGCAGAAACAGTGCAAGAATATTAGCAGAGTATTTTCAGCCATATTGAATACTTTAATCAGTTTGCCGCGTCTTTTCTTTAAAACACTTAGTTTTCTAGCTAATATTGATGAAACTACCGTTATCGCCAATAGAGGAGCCACGAAAATAGCATTATATAATAGCAGCAGTAAAGGCAAAGCTTCACTTAAAGGATATTTTCCGATGTAGTATAGCGCTATCAAGTAGGGTCCAGCACTGCATGGTAAAAAGAGATGTACTAACTGTTGCTCCAAGAGCAAAAGCTAAAGGAATACTTGCGGATTTTTCGGTGAAACGCGATAGCTTCTCTCTAATAGATTTGGGAAGAATATTGTAGCGCTTTCCTTTCGCCATCTTAACTAGTGAATACAAGCCTACCGCTAAAGCAGATCCTCCAATAAAATATTTCACTACTTCATATTGGCCGATAATTTTCACTAAGTTAAGTCCTGTAAGGAGATAAATGATACACACTGCTGTAATAAACGAGAAGTCGGCTAAAAACATGCGATGTCTGCCTGCTACATGAAAAACAATTAAGAGAAGACTGTGAAAACAGCAAAAGTACAGGGATTAATTGAGTCTACTAGAGCACAAGCAATTATTACAGGTAAAACAGGCCTATAGCTTTGCGACCTATTTTCTAGTACTACATGAGGATTCTTGAATATTTCTTCTACTTCCCTTACTTTACTCTCGTCAACAATTCTTTGCCCCTCATGCACAATAAGCACTCCTTTACTAGGAACATTCTTAAACAATGATTTTAAGTAGTTTAAATCATATGAACCAACTATAACCATCTTAAGCTTTCCGCCAATAAATACTCCTGATAAAGGAATAGGTTTAAGAGAGGAATTCGGGAAGAGAATCTCGTATATAGTGCGGTAAGCCTTCAAGTAGACTTTACTCTCATAAATATCGTAGAAAACAATACTGTCTTCTCCTACTAGCTTAGCCATTTTCTTCTTAAAATCACTACAGGCATGGCAGCTGGCCGTACCGAAAACATATATATGTATAGGCTCGGCAAAACATACTGCTAGAAAAATTGAGCAGAGCAAAACATGTAACAAAAGATGCTTCTTCAAGCTCCTACCTCCTTAAGTATTCAATAAAACGCATAATAAAATCTATGCACTCAGAGAAGCTTGCTTCACACAAAATTTCAAGCGACTGTATTGCAAAGTAATTACTTTATTTAAAGTAGCATAAAGTTTATCACATAAACTATTCTGCTTATATTAGAGATGATTGAAGAACATGAAATACGTAAACTGGGACTAGTTTCTTTTTCAGAGGACTTAGACATAGTTTCTGTTTTTACTAGACTAGCTAAGCTTAGCGGGTTTAGTGTAGAGCTTCTTGAAGCAAAAGAATTGAGTTCGCTAAGTGATGTAGATGCTTTAGTAGTTATAGGTACTGATAGAGATTTATTGGATGTTTTACAGATGCTCGGAGAGGGAGTTAAACCTATTCTTGGTATAAGTCCTCCAGAGTATGTTAGTTTTCTTATGCCCGTGTCTTTTAATGAGATTGATAGATGTTTATCTGCTTTAGCTAAGAAACAGTATAAGATAGTAAAATACACTAGGATTAAAGGCAAAGTTGATCGAAAGGAAATAGTGTATGCTTTAAACGAAATAGCTATTTTCTCTTCTAAAAGCGCTACTCTAATAGAATATGAGTTGCTCGTTGACGGTGAGCATGTATGGCGTGACCGCTCAGATGGTGTAATAGTTGCTACGCCCGTAGGCTCTACTGCTTATGCTTTTTCAGCCGGAGGCCCGGTAATAATGGAGAATACGCCTGTATTAGAGATAGTGCCTGTGAATAGTCTTGATCCTCTTAAGAAGCCTCTAGTAGTTAAAAATACTTCTAAAATAGTTATTAGGGATATTTCTAGCAGGTATCCTTGTGAAGTAATAGCTGATGGCTGTAAAAGAATTAGAGTAAAAAAGAGAATTGAGATAACGAAAGCAAAGACACCTGTTCCTGTGATTAAGATAACTGCTGCCTCGATAACTAAAGAGAGTCTTGAGAAAAAGTATGCTCTTATTAAGGAGATACAAGAGATTCCGCCTAGCGCTAAATATGTTCTAAAGGTACTTGAAGCTGAAGGCCCCTTGTCTGTTAAAGAAATCGCTGAGAAAACTTTGCTTTCGCCTCGAACAGTAAGGTATTCTTTGACGCTTTTGGTTAAAAGAGGGCTTGTAAAGAAGTTGGTTAATTTGAGGGATACTCGTCAAACATACTATGAGGCTGTTACGTCGCCTTGGAAAAATGAAGTTAAGTCTATTAGAGAGAAATTAGAGCACTTTAAGCTTAATTCCCGTTAGCTTCGAGAATAGTTCTAATTCTCTAGTGTAGTCGCCGTAGACCATCGCGTGGTGGAACGCATAAGCGTTGTCCGCTATTTCTCTAGCATTTCTAACTTTTATCCAGGCGGAGAACCTGCAGTGAATAGTATCTTCTACTCTCATTATTTTTCCTTTAATAGCGATCATTTCGCTTAAATCTGGACTTATTCTCAGCAAAGTCACATCAGTGCCTGTTTTCAGCGGAACATACGCTGTTGCGCCTTTACCCATGTTATGGTAGTCTTCGAGAATCCACTTGTCTTCAATACCCATGGTTAACGGAATTACGTCATGTGTAAGCCTCACAACATTAGTTCTTAAGCTTTCCTCAATATCTTTGATTTTTGTCTCAGAGGGAGGAAATCCAGGCCCAGGCCAGGGTCTGAATAGATATATGTTTCCCATGAGCACTGGGCTTCTTGAAATAAAGCTCAGTATCATCATAGAGAGAGCGACATTTATGTCTGCTTCACAGCCAGCTACAATGCCCTCGTCTATGAGCTTAGCTAACGCGATACACGGTGGGACAAATTTCTTGCCGAAAAGGTCTTCAAGGCAGTTTATTGTAAAAGCATTTGCTTTCTTTTCTTCGAGAATATCTTTAATCGCTAAATAGAGTTTAGCTACTTCTTCGAGTACTTCTCTATTAAAGTTAGTGAAGAGACCTTGCCACCCAGCAAGAGTTTTCTCTAAGTGCTCTGCGTCGACTTGCTCTGCTTTCTCCAGTAGATAGTCTATCGGAATGCTTTCGACTATTACTCCTAGCTTTCTTTCTATTTCTTCAAGACACCACTGGGAAGCAACATTTGGTGCAGGTATTTTTCCGAAAACTATTAGCTTACTTACTTTAAGCGCGTTAACTGCCGAAATTACTTTAGCTACGCGCTTATGTTCCTCGGGCCCTATAGGTGTAATTACTTCGACTCCCCAGTGTCTAAGAAAACCTCTAATATCCCACGAGGCTGCATGACAGTAGCCTCGTTCATCCCATATTATAACCGGTAATTTCAGCCAAGAAAGTCTTCGGTAAATATATCTTCTGCCGTGGGCTTTGAGAACAACTGCGTCTACTTTTCTGTCAATAATAAAGGGAAGAAATCTAGCTTCATACTCAGAAGTAACTACTATTGGTTCGAGTACTTCTTCGTCTTTATAGACTTTTTTAAGTTCATTTAAGAAGTCTTTCTTCAGCTTTTCTGCTCTCTCTTTACTTAAGCCTATATCGAAGACTACAGGCTGAAGTACTGCACGTATTCCATAAAATCCTTTACCCAAGTCTACTTTCATTATTATCATAGATTATATTCTCTGAAAGTATATAGCACTAAGTACGTCAACTGCTTAAGTCAGCGAAACAGCTGACTTAGTATTAGGCGTGAAAATCGCAGATGTGTATATGGTTGTGCATAAGTATTGCTGCCTCTCCATAAATTTCTTTCATCTCCTCTATTCTCAAGAGTTCTTCCGGCTTTCCTATTTTGAAAACTTTTCTATTCAATAAGATAATAGTATTCGTGTAAGATAGAAGTAATTCAGGGTCATGGCATGTAGATATCACTAGTTTTCTTTTACTGAGCTCAGCGATTACCTGCACTAAATCTATTCTACCAGCAGGGTCTACCGCGGAAAACGGCTCATCCATTACTAGAATAGGTGGATCGTGGACTAGTGCTCTAGCAATAAGTACTCTCTGTCTTTGCCCCCCTGATAAATGCCATATATTTTCTTTCCAGAATTCTCTAGGTAAACCTACTGTAGTTAAAGCTTCTTCTACTCTTCTTCTGTCTTCTATTCTTGTGAATAGTCTAGGCCACTTCTTTTTGTGCATAAGTAGGCTTGATTCAACTAACTCCCATGCAGTAATAGGGTATTTCGAAAACTCTGCGATAGCGAGCTGGGGAACATATCCTACAAATAGTCCGGCTTTTTCAGGTCGCCCTGTTACATCAACTCCATTTATTACTACTCGTCCCTGCATAGGCTGTATTAGCCCGAGAATAGCTTTAAGCAAAGTTGTTTTACCTGCACCATTAGGTCCTAAAATCTGTACTAGGGCTGGCCCCTTTATCTTGAAACTGATATTCTCTATAATTACTTCATCTCCATAGCCTGCTGTCAAGTTTTCTACAGCTATTTCTTGTGTTCTGGAAAAAATCTCCTTGTGCATACTTTCCGTAAGCTTTATTAGCGACTGTGCACATATAAGCTTAACGGTGGTGATCATTGAGGCTTACTGTTTTCATATTCTTGGCTATACTCTTCACCTCGCTAGCAGTAGCTCAGCCTAGAAAACTTATTATTGTAGCTACTTTTCCTAACTTAGTTAAAGACATTAAGCTGGTTGCCTGTAGTGAAGAAGTAGTTTCCTTAGTACCTGCTGGAGCTGACCCCCATGAATACCAGCTTACTTCAAGAGATTTAGATTTAGTTAAAAGAGCAAATCTCATAGTCTCTACTGCACACACATCATTTGAAATAGATTTAAGGAAAAAAGTTGAGCAAAAAGAGTTCAAAGCGGTTTTAATCGAGCTTACTAAAATTCCCGGCATAGTTATTTTAAATAATCCTGCGCTGAACCAGCCTAATTACCATATGCCGATATATGATCCAGGTAACTACAAGCTTTTTATAAAATACTTGGCACTTAAGCTAGCTGAAATAAATCCTCTTGAAGCTGAAATATACTTAAATAGAGCTGAGAGCGTAGCTAGGAAAATAGATTCTATAGTGAATTCTACTCCTAAACTTAATGTTGTTGCCGCAGCAGACTATCCTTTTACACAGTATGCTGTTTCTTGGCTAGGCATTGAAATAAAGTATCTTGTAGTGAAAGAAGCCGGTGTATCGGCTACGCCGAGCGATATAGAGAAGCTCAAGGAAGCTTTAGCTAAAAAGGAAGTAAAAATAGTTGTTGTGGCTGAGCCTGTAGAGCTTCCTGCATCAAAGCTCTTGAAGTCTCTTGCCGAGAAATATGAAGTTCCCGTGCTCTATATTCCATTGCCTTTCTCTAAAGGAAGTATTTTAAGTAAACTTGAATATATTTCTTCTCAAGCCAAGTCTATTAAACTTCAGCTCGGTGAAAAAGGAGCTTTGCTTAATGAGAAATCGCCCTTCCTAGAAATTGCCGCAGGTATACTCTCTCTACTGATTATAGTGGAGCTCTACTTCTATTACTGGAGGGTGAAAGAATGATATTTAAAAAGATTTTAGTTACAGCTCTTGTCCTCACGCTAATCGTTGAGGCTATTATTTTAGCTGAGATAAGTGAATTAAAATGGGTTTTAGTGCTTATGGCCGCCGCTACTGCCTATGGCTTCTTAAGCTCTATTATAGCTGCTAGGCGTTTATATTTCTTGGCTAGTGCTTCGCCTCACTCAGCTCTGCTCGCTGTTGTTTTAGCTATTCCTTTGGCTAGAGTACTGGGCTTCGGGGACGAGTATTTCTGGGCAGTAATAATAGGCACATGCTTGGTATACACAATAGGGTATGCTATACACAGAGGTATAGACCCTGATACTGCTACAGCTACATTTGTTGCTTTTACAGCGTCTCTCAGCGTAGTTGCTATATACTTTGTTTTAACCAGTTTTCCCGTTGAGACAAATATTATGGACATTATTATAGGAGACCCTCTTTTAGCTGAATGGAGCGATGCTTTTTACGCGACTGCTGTTGCTACTATTACTGCCTTATCTGTACTTATAACTTATCGTGAGCAAATATGCCTTGGTATTGATAGAGACTCTGTGAGACTTTCGGGTATCAGAACTGCTTTCTACGACGCTTTAGTATTCACGCTACTTGCTTTAGCTACAGTGGCTTTAATTAAAATAGTCGGCTTCGTACTAGAACATGTTTTACTGCTTTTGCCTGCCGCAATAAGCTCTACTACAGCTGTTAGCTCTAGAGAATCAGTATTCATTAGTGTTGTGTCAAGTATCGCGGCAAGCCTCGTAGGGCTCTACTTCTCGATAATAGCTAACTTGTCTCCGGCCGGCGTAACCGGACTTGTGCTCATGGTCATATATGTCTTAGCACTAGTTGCTAGAAGGAAGAGAGGCTGATTAAAATGAAGCGAAGATTCGGAGTATCTATACCTAAGGACCTCGCAGATAGACTAGATTTGCTCGCCAAGGCTCTTGAAACAGACCGCTCTAGTCTTATCGAAGCCGCTGTGAGAGAATATATACATGACCATATGCACTACTTAGTGCCCCACGACTGTACAGGCATAATGGTGCTTTACGGTGCCTGCAGAAAAGAAGACTGGTTCGATATAATAGACCGCTACATGGACATAGTAGTCTCCTACAACCATATACATAGAAAAAACATATGCATAGAAGTGCTAATAGTGTCGGGTCCCTCAAAGAAAATAGCTAGTCTACATAAAGAACTAGTAGAATCAGGAATAAAAGCAAGATATCTTCCAATATTCTACTGTGTCAGCGAGAGGTCTTAGCAGGCTCGGTTCTGTGAGGTAGTTTAGGTACATAGGGATAAGGCACGTACTCTACGCCAGGCCTAACAGGCATTGCTTGTGGATACAGCTTCATGAGCTCATAGACTTCAGGAGGTATTTCTGTCTTAACATGCAGTCCCAGTTCCTTAGCTTTCTCTGCAGTAATAGGATAGTCGTGAGTCCACTTTCCTTCAGTTAAAATCTTCGCCAGCTCTCTAGCTTTTTCTTCACCGTATTTATCTTTAGTTAACTCGACTATAAGCTCCTGCATTTGCTTAATTGCTTTCTCAGCAATATCTGCGAAGAGCAGTGTTTCATCAGATACTTTATCGACGCCCTTTTCTGACACTACTCTGAGTATAGATGGAGCTGGCACAGCTAAGCCGGGCTTAATTGACAACTGCGGGTCAAGTGGCCCCAGTACAGCATGAGGATCCATCCATATTTCGTCGGCAGCTAAAGCAATCAACGTGCCTCCGCTCATCGCATAGTGAGGTACAATTACAACCTTTTTAGCCGGATGATTTTTTAGTGCCTGAGCTATTTGAGCAGCCGCTAATACAAGTCCTCCTGGCGTATGCAAAATAAGTGCTATAGGCATGTCAGGCGGAGTACCGCGTATAGCTCTAAGTACTTCCTCTGAATCCTCTATGTCTATAAATCTATAGAGAGGTATTCCAAGGAAACTTATTCTCTCTTGGCGATGAATAAGTGTAATAAAGCGCATTTTGTATTTTTCTTCAAGCCTGCGCAGCATCGATAGTCTTAGGCTAAGTATGTGCCTATATCTCATTTGAGGCTCAAGCAGTATTATGAATAAGAGTAGCCAGAAAAGTAGTCCTATTATATCTATCATATAGTATATACTCATTAAGCAGAATATATAAGTTTAGAACATACTCATATATTCTTACCCAGCGAAAATTATTCATGGGAAAAATTAAAATAAAGCCCGTATTTGTGTCTTATGAAAAAGGATTTTTCAGAGAACTGCCTTCAGCAGAAGAATTTGAAAAAAGAGTTAATGAAGTGTACTCGAAGCTAAAGAAACTCTATCCTGAAGTCGATTTCTCTGAGCCAGCGCTCATCACTGATGTAGCTGGCTTAAATAGACTAAAGAGCGAGTTGACATACGATACTGACGGAATACTAGTTTACAGGCTCGGCGGTATAGCTCATAAGCTTTTAGCAGATATCGGATTAATAGGTCCTCCTCTCATTATGGTAGGTAGAGGAGTGCTTAACCACGATATTGTAGCCTACTTGAGGCAAAGAGGTAGAGAAGCCTATGCTGTAGTCGACGAAAAAGACCTCTCTAGACTATTTTTCTTCCTTACTGCAAGAAAAAGAGTTAAGTCTACTAGAGTACTAGTAGTGTCTTCGAAAAGCCTTCCGTCGTTCTCCGCTATAAGCTCTGCCTACGACCTTGACTTAATGAAAGTAAAGCTGGGTATAGACTATGAGTGGATTAGTAGCGAGAAACTGTTAAGTGAAACGGAAAAAGTGAGTGATAAAGAGGCTAGAGAAGTGCTAGATGATATTTTAAGTTATGCCATTAAGGTTGAAGTTAGTGAAGAAAACTTATTGAAGGCTGTAAAACTTTATATTGCTTTAAAGAAACTTTTAAAGGAAAATTACTGTAATGCTGTTGCCGTAGACTGCGCCGAGCCAATATACTTTGAGCACCGAGTAACTCCCTGCTTAGCATTTACTCTTCTGAAAGACGAAGGCATACCTGCTTCCTGCGAAGCAGACTTAAGCGCACTTACGGCAATGATTATATTAATGTACTTGTCGAATAAACCCGCCTTTATGGGTAACTTGTGGCTTCACAGCGCCGAAGAGAACATTGTACGCTACTCTCACGACGTCCCTCCGACAAGAATTCTTGGCGAAGACCGTAAACCTTTTGAGCTACATGATTTCCACGACAAGAACTACGGCGCTACAGTGTATGTTGAAGTACCTAAAGAACTAAAAATAACATTAGCTAGAGTAGATTCTTCCTTCAGCAAAATACTAGTATTTAAGGGAACTGTAAAAGCTTCTCACGAAGGAGTAGGCTGCAGAGAAACACTTGACATAAAGGTAAATAATGCTCTAGACCTTGTCGAGAAAGTAGCGAACTACGGACATCATTTTGCGGCAGTTCTAGGCGACTACACGGAAGAATTAATTAAACTAGCTAAAATGATGAAAATAGAACCAGAGTGTGCATGAGTCTGACAGTTAGTTAACAAGACTTATATATAATATCTGATATCTAATTAACAATGTCTCTAAAAATACAGCACTTATTAATCCAGAATCCTTGGTGGGAAGATCCTAGCGAAGTACTTAGAGATAGTAAAGTAATCGAAGCACTAAGCAGAAAACCTCAAAAAACATATTCTTTCGAAAACATCAAAAACACTATTCTTCTGGGCCCTCGCCAAGTGGGCAAAACAACTTACCTCAAATTAATGATCCGACACCTACTACTCGAAAAGAAAATAGATCCACGGAGAGTACTTTACTTCTCCTGTGAATTACTAAATACTAAAGAAGATATAGTAGAGCTACTTAAACTATACGATAGACTTTTTCCTGAAGTTAAAAAAGCCAAGTATATTCTACTTGATGAAATAACTTTTGTAGAAAACTGGGAAGCAGCAGTCAAACATATGCTGGACACACAAATTTCAAGAAATAAAGTCATCTATATTACTGGCTCTAGCTCAATATGGTTACTAAAAGGATCTGAAAAAATGCCCGGCAGAGATATCTCAGTAAGGCTTTTCATGCCTATGTGTTTTAGAGAATATGCTGAATTATTTGGCTCAATAAAACTTCGCGAAATAATAAGTTCTCTTAAACCAGTCAACTTAAGTAAAATAGATAGTGTTAAAAAACTGTACAGAGAAGCTTTAAAAACATCACTTGTGCTAAACGAACTAAATGAGCTTTTTCTTAAGTATTTAAAGACAGGAGGCTTTTATAAATCTTCATATGAATACTTATATTCAAGTAGAATAAGTGAAGAAACTTACTTAACGTACGTCAAGTGGATTGAAGGAGATTTAGCTAAACTAAATAGGAGAATAAGTCTTCTTCGCCCCTTAATAACAGCTATTGTAGAGAAACTATCTACGAGAATCTCTTACGCCTCTTTAGCCAAGATCTCTGAGCTCAAAAGCCATATTACAGTAAGAGATTACATAGAGATACTTGAAGGACTTCTTCTCCTCAGAGTATTTTATCAAGTAGATATTTCTTCAAAAACACCTAATTACAGAAAAGAAAAGAAAGTATATTTTACAGATCCGTTTCTCTACAATGTTTTTAAGGGATACTCTCATGAAGTATACAGAGACTACTCTGTAGAAAATGCAGTCATACTAGTAGAAAATATTATAGGAGAACATTTAGCAAGACAATTTAGAAGACACGAAACAAGAGTAATGTATTATTGTGAAGTAAAAGAAACAGACTTCGTTTTACTCAAAGAAAACCTTAAGCTACTTGGAATAGAAGTTAAGTGGCAAAAAGATGTTAAACCCGAAGACTTTGCTAACAGACATAGATTTAAAGAGAAAATTCTAGTAACCATGAATGATCTAGATTACTGCGAAAAATATAATATGGCTTTAATACCGGCTTCAGTTTTCTTAATACTACTTGATAAACACCAATTATATAAAGTAAGTTAAGGGCTTTTCCATACTTCCTACTTTCATTAATTCATAACAGTAAATTGTTTAACTAAATATCATTCCTAAGTTTATAGAAAGCTTTAAATACTTTTATAGGAAACATCTATGAGTCTTAATGCAAAATAGGAATCTTAGTAAAAAATGCCCAACAGGTATCAAGGAGCTCGATAATATTCTCGAAGGAGGATTCGAGCGTGGAAGCGTAGTATTGATAGCAGGACACCCAGGCGCGGGGAAAAGCACGTTTGCTGCTCAATTCATATACAGGGGAGCAGTAGATTACCGTGAACCAGGAGTATATATTAGCTTCTCTGAAAACAAGAAAGAATTCTATGAACACATGAAAGCATTTAACTTCAACTTCAGTAGCCTAGAGAAAATAAATATGTTTAAATATATTCCCTTAATAAGTATTGCAGACGAAAAAATGGTATGCGATATTATAAGCAATATTTATAGCGCAATAGAAGAAATAAGGGCTAAACGCCTTGTAATAGACTCTATTACATCTATTCTAGGAACATTCTCAATAAAAGAGGCTAGAGCATTTCTTCACACAAATGTTCTCTTAGGGCTAAAACCCTACAACGTTACATCGCTATTAATAGCGGATCTGCCTTGGGGAAAAGAAATAATAGGCTATGGTTTCGAAGAATTCTTAGCCGATACTATAATAGTCTTAAAGCTAGATGAGAAAAGAGGACTAACTAGAAGAGTACTAGAAATAAGGAAGAATAGAGGAGCACCTACTCCTAGAGTATCCTACGATTTTGTTATAACTAAAGAAGGCATAAAGCTCTACGTACCACTTGAAGCAAGTCTTTCAGGAGGCTTTACTAAAGAAAGGGCAACAACAGGAGTACCTGAGCTAGATAAAATGCTCGGAGGAGGTGTACTCAGAGGCTCAGTAGTCCTCATAAGTGGTCCTTCAGGTACAGGAAAAACACTTATTTCGCTCAGCTTTGCTATAGAAGGAGCAAAAAGAGGAGAAAAGGTAATTTATATAAGTTTTGAAGAACCAAGAGACCAAATTAAAACAGTTATAGAAAATATGAAAGTAGACTACAGCGAAATTAAAGACAATCTACACATATATGCACTGAGCCCTAGACTCTTTACTCCGGCAGCACTTTACAGCTTCTACGAAGAACTCATTAAGAAACATTCGCCTTCAAGAGTAATTATAGACGGGGCTTCAGCCTTATCGAGACACTACGAAGAAGAAGAGTACTTGAAGTTGATACGCAATATAAGCTTGCTGTCAAAATTACACAGGATAACTCTCCTAATAACAGCTCTCTCAAACATAATATTACTTGAAGAAATAGGTGTGAGCAGTATAGCTGATGTACTAATAGCTCTCTGGTTTGATACACAGGGAGATAAAATAAGAAAAAAGATAACTGTATTAAAGCAGAGAGGAAGCTGGGTAAAAACGTGATAGCAATTCTGCTAGCGAACCTTAGGGCTGTGTACGATGCTCTCTTAGAGCTAAACAACAATATCGAAGACCAGACAGATAACTTGATAATCGAGCTAGTTTCAGCAATAAGCGGAAAATACAATATAAATATAGACCCCCATGAAGTCCTCGACGCACTTAAAGAAAACAATAGCCAAAAAATAGAGAGAATAACTAGACAGCTAGTAAACAGCAATAGAAAAAATCTAGTACTTAAAGGCACTCAAGTAACTCGGCTACCCTGATTGTCTAGGCTCTAAGTACATTTCTACTACGTAACCGCACTTAGCGCAAAAAAGAATCCTTAGTCTACGCTCTTCAAGCCAGTCAGGAATTTTAATAAACGACTTCACTATAGGAAACTTCTCAGCAATCTTAGAGACATCGATGTGCTTCTCTAAGACTTCTCCTTCGCACTTAGGACACTCCATGAAAACTACTGCAATTACAAGTATTAAAGCTTTAGGGACTAGTTAGCGCTGCATACCAGCTAGCTATACCTCTCATAATCATTTCAGCTGCTATAGCAGCGACAATAACTGCCATAAATCTGCCTACTGCTCTCACTACGCTAGGCTTCATTAACTCTATTAATTTCTCGCCGAATCTCAGAGTCAAGTAAGTAGCTAGTACCGCTAAGTACGCCGCTACTAGTACAAAAACAGTGTTCATTAAAGACACTTTCCTGGTAGTCAATAAAATAAGAATAGTCATTGTGCCTGGACCTACAATTAAGGGAGTAGCTATAGGCACTACAGCAATATCCTCTGGATCAAGCTCTCTTGTCCGGGGAGGCCCGCCGAGCATCTCAGCAGCTATAATCATTAGAAGTACTCCTCCTCCCACCTGAAGCGAGCTAACGCTAATATCGAAGAAAGCCAGCAAGTAGTCTCCAGCTAGCGTAAATACTGTTACTAAGAATAAGATAACTATGCTGGCTCTAAGCACAATAGCATTTCTCTTTTCTTTGCTAAAGTCTTCTGTGAGTGAAATAAATACAGGTAGGACTCCAGGTGGATCCATTATAGCGTATATTTGAATAAAATAAACAATTAAATCAGTCAGTGTAGGCTGACTCACAGCTTCTTGAACTAACACTAGTTAAAAATCTTACTCTTTAACAATATGAAAAATACACTTATCGTCTCCAGCACTAAGACACTCTACTTCCTCTACTCTGTACCTCGATTTAAGTCCTCCCTCTAAATATCCTGCAAGATAGCCTCTAGTCCAGTGACAAGACGGCTCTCCCTCTTTTCTACAACATATTGCCTCGAAATTGTCTAGTATTTCAATATAGTATTCTCTAGGCTCAATTTCCTCGATTTTAAAAACATAGCCGCGCCCCGTAAACATCCATATAGCCGAAAATCTCTTTAGCACATCTACTTCACTAAAAAACTTCACTCTCTTAGCTGCATCGAGTTCAGCTAAAGTAAGACCCCATGTTCTACCAAGCAGAAAAAGTAGAGCTTTTCCCTCGTCTCCCCACCGCTCTTTAATAACAGCCATACCTTTACTAAAATGTTCTGCATCAAAAAGTACAGCTCTCCTCAAAGTACCGTGGTATACTAGAGGAAAAGCTCTCGAAAACCTTACTTCGGGATCAGCCCTTTTAACATAGTACTCTACTTTAATTACTTCGGGTAGAGAATCTATTTCGTCAGCAGCCTTCTCGACTGACTCAAAGCTTTCAACGAGCTCAGCTATAATAAATAGAGGCCTAAAGCCTTTAACAGCGACTCCGGTGCCTATTTCTTCTGCCTCTATACCATTTTCGCACAGCTTCTCAATGACTTTAGGTAGTGCTCGAGATAAGTCAGTTACGAGAACAATAAGCTCGACAAAAGTTTTTCCTGGAGCATAGACATAGCCGAAAACTTCTCTAGCATAAATGTCTTTAACTCTGTGCATACGTGTACAAAAAGAACCAGCGCATATATACCTTTTTATTTTAACTGAAATAAATAGTGTTCAATATTTCAGGAAACCATAAAAACATTTTTATTCTTTTTTATTCTTTTCTCTAATACCCCTTAAATAAAATCTAAGCGATACACTATATATTTCCGAAAAAATCAACAAATACTCAAAAAACAGTCACTTTTATAGCTGTTCAACTTATATTTACTTTGCGTAAAAATATTAACTAAATTATTATTTTTACTCAATTTTTCCCTTAAAATCAGGCTCAGTTCCACTTCACTAGGTAAGTATTTTAAAGGAAAGGCTGATAGTAGTACTGTATGTCTGAAGTATATCTTATCAAGTTTACTAGGCATACTCACAACATATTAAAGTACACTAGAATACTTCTCGAAGCTACTAACTTCAAAAATAATCTGAAAGAAGGAGAGCTAGTTGCAGTAAAACTGCATTTCGGCGAACGAGGAAATATGCGTCATCCAAGACCCCAAATAGTTAAAGCTATAGTAGACTACATTAAAGAAAATGGAGCACTCCCGTTTTTAACAGACACTACCACTCTTTACTCGGGGTACAGGCGAAACGCTGTTGAGTACTTAGAGACAGCTGCTATTAACGGCTTTACAATAGGGACTGTTGATGCGCCGGTAATAATTGCCGACGGTCTCCTTGGAAGAGACTACAGAGAAGTAAAAACTCCCGGTGAACTAGGATCCGTTGCAGTAGCTTCAGCTATTGCTGAAGCAGACGCTATGGTAGTTTTATCGCACTTTAAGTTCCACGTGTCATTTGGCTTCGGAGGAGCATTAAAAAACCTAGCTATGGGCTGCGTTGCCCGTAAAACTAAATTTGATATGCACGCTGTAGCTAAGCCAGAAATCATACCGGAGCGCTGTATTGGCTGTGGACTTTGTGCAAGACACTGTGCATGGGGCGCTATCTCTATTAAAGAAGGAAAAGCAGTCATAGATTACAGCAAGTGTGTTGGCTGTGGAGACTGCGTTGCTATATGTAGGCAGAAAGCCGTCCGCATGCCCTGGGGTACAGGTGAACACGTAGAGAAAATGCTTAAGAGAGCAGCTGAAGCCGTATGTGGTGTTTTAAAAACATTTGATAAAAATAAAGTACTTTACATAAACTTACTTGTGGAAATAACTAGACTATGTGACTGCGCTACTTCACTTGAGCCCCCAGTAGTAGTTGACATAGGTATGCTCGCTTCCTATGACCCCGTGGCAATAGACCAGGCTTCGCTCGATTTAGTCAATAATGCTCCAGGATACTATTTCAAAGAAGACGGGTCTTTAGAAAAAATAGAAGCAGGCGTAGATAAAGTAAAGTTCTTCTTCCCTGAAGTAAAGTACTGGATACTACTAGAAGAAGCAGAAAAAATGGGAATAGGTCAAAGAAAGTACAAATTAATTAGGCTAGGATAGCGCTGTTTCTTTAAGCCATGTTTCCAGCTTTTCTCTCTTAAAAACGTATTTATGTTTAAGTGAAGTAGCTTTAAGCTGCTTAGCTAGCTCCTTTAAAGCTCGAGAAAAACATATGACTTCACGTTTACTTGTTTTCCTCCCTCCATAATATCGTCTCAAGTCTTTTGAACTTAAAGTAACAATACCTCCTTTTGTTTGAGAAAGCTTTTTCTCAGCAACTATCCTCACCAGCCTAAACCCCTCAGCCATCCATCTATCCATTAACTTCCCCTCAAAACACTTTTAGTAACTATACTCATAGGGAATTTAAGCCTTTTGTCCGGCAGTCCTACTATTAATTGAATAATTAACAAAATAAAAATTTTTCGTATTCAAAAAAGACCAGACTATATTTGTTTATAAAAATAGATAATTTGATAATTTAACCCATCATTAGGCCTCTTCTTTCAGTTCTAGAGTAAAGCTCTCTATTAAGTAGATCTCTTACAGCGACGCGAATCGCTTCACTGCGACTAGGATAGCGTCCTCCCTCAACAAGTTTTTCGAGACCCTGAACAAGATGGTCGGGAAGGTGTACTGTTATTAGCCGCATGTTGGATTTTCTGCCCACAGCCCCCAGCTTCCTCATGTTAAGCATAGTATCCAAGAGATTTAAAACCGTACCCGGGGGGTCGTGAATAAGAGCGTATTATACAGATATTTTACCTACTCTTTTACCCAAAAATATTCGAAGATAGCTGTAAAAATACATTTTTATGTGCCTACTATTTCACAGAATACTTTATTAACAAAAGTTTTTCTCAAAAGAGAAGAGAAAAGGTCAAGAAAAGTTAGCTACAATGATACTTAAATTCTATATATTTTGCACAAACCGTCTAGCATTGAGTATAAGTTTCTCTAGAACAGTATACGCTTTGAGAGCTTCTCTTCTATCTACTATGAGAATAGTGTCAGTGTGACATGAGATAAACTGAGTTATGTTTATTCCTTGACTAGCTAGCGCTGAAAGAATGTAGGCTATTACTCCAGGAGTTTTGATTATCTCACGGGGGCTCGTAATGAGTATTGCTGTCTGATTTTCTAGAACTTCTACATCGCCTATTTTAGCTAAAGTTTTTTCGATTAAGCTCCGTATACTATTGTAGAGGTCTTTATCCATCATTATAGTCATGTGTCTAGAACTCTGAGTCACTTGAAGAAAACCAGTCTTTTTTAGAAAAACTTCTTTAGTTAATACACTAGAACCCTGTACTCCACAAATAGTGCACACGACAATATCATTTATTAATTGTAGAGAACTAGAAGCAATTATTTCTCTTACACGGTCTTCGGTGAAACTCTTTTCTTCAAGTTTCTCAGCAAATCTTCTTAAAGCCATTTTTACTGCAGGAATATTTTCTTTACCTAAATTTAGCTCAGAGACAATTAATCTAGCCAGGGCGCTATAGTTTACTATTTTTTTCGATAGTGCTTCAAGTAAATAGGGTCTTGAGGAAACATATTCTCTCACAATGTTACTTATATTCTCTCGTCCCACAAGTTACATTTGTAACAGGAATATTTCAATCTTATGCTATATGTTACATTAGGAATATATTTGTCCCAATTTAAACCTAGACGAGGTGATACATGTGAACAAGAATCTGTTAATAGGAATAGCCGTAGGTCTAGTAATAGGAATCATTGTAGGAGCGACAGCCTCTGCCGTGCTGCCACTCCTCCATAAACATAAAGAAGAAAGCTTACTCGAGAAAATTAAGAAAAGAGGAGTCTTGATAGTCGGGACTAGCGCTGACTGGCCTCCATTCGAGTACATTGATAAAAGCGGGAATTATGCCGGAATAGATATCGAGATAGCTAAAAAGATAGCTGAAGCAATTGGAGTAAAACTTGAGATAAAAGACATTAAGTTTGACGCGCTTATTGCTGCTCTTAAGGGAGGAGAAATAGACATGATTATAGCTGACATGACTCCTACAGCTGAAAGAGAAAAGGAAGTTGATTTCTCTACGCCGTACTACTTAGATGTCTTTGTCTTCGTAGTACTCAAATCATCCAATATATCTTCTCTAGAAGACCTATACGGTAAAACAATTGGTGTTCAGCAAGGAACTATTCAAGAAGAATGGGCTAATGAGCATCTTAAAGGCAAGTGCACTATTAAGAGCTATACTAAAGTCTACCCCGACATGGTCTTAGTTCTCGAGAGAGGAGATGTTGACGCTATACTAATATCTAAAACTGTAGCAGAGGTGCTTATGGCTAAAGACCCTGAGCTCAAAATAGCTTTCCTAGTAAAGGGAACAGAGGAATACGCAGCTATAGCAGTGCCAGAGAATGCCGAGGACTTAAAGTATGTTGTAAACAAAGTAATCGAGCAGTTAAAGAGCTCCGGTGAACTAGACAAGATTATTCAGCAGGAAATAGTCAAGTGGCTTAAAGAACAGGGCGGCTAACATTAGTAAAGGGACCCTTATATGAATCCTGTATTTTTTATAATTGAGATACTGCCTTTTCTCCTACAAGGGCTCTGGATGACTATCTACGTAAGCTTCGCTTCCTTTGCACTAGGCTTTCTGCTAGCAGTACTATTTGCTCCCCTCAGGATATTCGCAAAAGAAATAGCAGACCCACCTATCACAGCGTACGTCGAAGTCTTCCGAGGAACCCCTGTACTAGTACAGCTACTCTTCATATACTTCGGACTACCCTCTCTAGGAATAAAACTAGACCCAGTACTCGCAGGTATAGTCGCCTTAGGACTAAATAGCGCTGCCTACCAGTCAGAAATCTTCAGATCTGCCCTAAAGGCGATACCCAACGAGCAAGTCTTGGCAGCAGAGTCTCTCGGGCTATCTAATATACAGATCTATAGATACGTTATACTGCCGCAGGCACTTAGAGTAGCTGTCCCATCACTCATAAATGAGATAGTAGCATTAATTAAAGAAAGCTCCCTCGTATCAATTATCGGCGTAGCTGAATTAACACGCCGCGGAGAATACTTAGTGGCCATAACATTCAAGCCCCTCGAAGTATTTACTGCAGTAGCGCTAGTATACTTCATTGTCTGCTACACTACATCAAGGCTAGCTAAAGTAGTAGAAAAGAAATTTAAGATCCCCGGCTACAGAGAGTGAAAACATGGCCTTCCTAGAGATCATAGACCTAGTCGCGGGATACGATGACAACATAGTCATCAAAGGACTCTCGATGAAAGTAGAGGAAGGAGAGAAAGTAGTTATCATAGGGCCAAGTGGCTCAGGAAAATCGACACTCCTAAAGTGCATCGTAAGGCTAGTTGAGCCTAAAAGCGGCAAAATATTCTTCAGGGGAGTAGATGTAACATCAAAGGACATCGACATAAGGAAAATTAGACAAAGAACAGGCTTCGTGTTCCAAAACTACAATCTTTTTCCACACATGACAGTACTACAAAACATACTCCTTCCGCTCCGAGTAGTAAAGAAAATGCCTAAAGAAGAAGCCTTGAAGAAAGCACTATCAGTCCTGGAGAAAGTAGGAATGCTAGAGTACAAAGACGCATATCCGCTCCAGCTCTCGGGAGGACAGCAGCAGAGAGTAGCTATAGCAAGAGCACTAGCAATGGACCCTGAGCTAATGCTACTAGACGAACCTACTTCAGCTCTAGACCCAGAGCTAGTAGACGAAGTACTAGACATATTGAGAAAAGTAGCTAAGCAGGGAATAACACTCCTAATAGTAACACATGAACTAGACTTCGCCGAAGACGTAGCAGACAGAATAATATTCATGGAAGACGGAAAAATAGTAGAAGAAGGGCCACCTCACAAACTACTCTACAACCCAGAGAAACAAAGAACAAAACTTTTCTTAAGAAGGATACTAAAGAGACTTCACAATAAAACTATAAACCAAGAAATAAACAGCAATTAGAGTCAAAACAACTAAATACTTTAATCAACAATAGTGAAAATATCGACTCAAATAAGTAATGGAATTACCGCTATTTATAATCGATATCATTTACATTAAATGCGTTAACCATATTCTCTTCACCCAGTCTATTTTATCGTACTCAGAGTCTTCTGAAGCAATAAACATAATGTTGTTTCTTTCATAGCTCCTAAGTGTAGTGCATCTGAAGGCTTTATATTGTAATCAGATAATATTTTTGCCACTTCAATGTATTCATCCTCTCCTAACTTTAGTATATTCACATAGGGTAGTATGGATGATTTGATAAAACTTAAAGATATTCGATAAGGTATCTTATATTTTTTCCTAGATACATATACTAGTTCATTCGATACTAGTACATCTGTATAAGCTTTATATTTTCTCAATATATTGAAATAAAAGTTATCATATATTAGTCTTATCGTATTATCTGTAATAGTATTTAAGTATATAAACAGATTAGCATTAATAAATACTTTCATTCAAACTCCTCCTCTAAATGAATTCCTGCAAGCTCGCCCGGCTTAAGTTCTCTCCTATTTTGAATATTTTTATGAGCTCTACATGTTTTTTGAGAGCCTCCCGAAGTTTTTCAATATCCACTTTTCTAATAGGCTTAAGTAAAATACAATCCTTGATTTCAACAATCAGTTCATCTCCCTCTTCAATACCCACAGCCTCACGAACCGCTTTGGGAAGAATAACATAACCCTTTTTACCAACCTTTATTTTCAGTGTCAAACCAATTTCACCTACAGTTAAACTGAAGTTAATCTATATAAACTTTTTCTATTAAAATAGTTGTTTGCACTAACAATAATTTAAATTTATTTAGTTTATCTTCATTTCACAACTACTAAAATAACTCTATTTGTTTTTAGAATAGTTTAGCAATAACTATATAGTTTTAGGCCTTAATTGAGCCAACTCTGCAGAAAATCCAGCGTCTTTTCTCCTAAACTCATCTAAAATTACTTTAGTCCTACCTTTACTGAAAAATATATCCACCCAATTTCTTTCTTAAAAATTCTTTAGGCAGATTTAGCTTATTTCCTTTAGTCCTCAGAACATGTAGTACCTTTATCACAGCTTCTTTACTTAACTTTATGACAAATAATGAATAAAAATAGATTAAATTATTGTAGTGAATAACTTAATGGCTTACTTTAGCTATTATTACTAAAATACAATTACTTTCATAAAGATTTTACTTTCATGTCGGAGAAACTTTATAGAAAAAGAATATCTAAGAAAATTCTGCTTTAAAATTTAATAGAAATTATCTTATATAAAAATAAAACAAATAGTTAAGCATATACTGCAAGCTAGTTATATAACTTTGTTAAATACTAACACTAAAAATACATGTACTTGAAATCTTTTTACGTATTCTACAATACAAGTACAGCATTTTGAGAAAATGAGTTAAGAATATATTTCATCACATGTATCTGAATTATGTCTCAAGCTAGCATAATAAATTTATTATCTGAGCTAGAGAAATGGCTGCGAAATAAACTACACAATGTTAAATGCCCTGCATGCGGACACATAATAGTCTCAAATCATCCTCCTCAGTGGGTTAACGAGCATTTACCACATATAACAGTAGGAGAAGAAGAAATTTCAGTAAGCTATAGATGCAAAAAGGGAGGCCTTATAGAAATCTGTAGACTTCCTAGAACAGTTGAAGAAAAAATTTAGTGGAAATACTACAAGAATATTTGAATAGTTTAAGATAGTTTTATTTAGATAAATATATCACCTAGAATACTAGTTCTATCAATTTTACTTCAATAGCATCTCTGTTTCTGAGAAAACTGATGCTTAAAGGGCATCTGTATACTATATTCAGTAACTTTAAGGAATCAACATTACGTCGCATGTTGCTAAACTACCTAACTTTCTTCTATGATTTCATCGAAGAAAAATAGAGCTTATTGGCCATAGCAGTATTAAGCGGTAAATTATTTTGAAATAATGATTTTGAATTTATTTTATTCAAGAAAACTATAAATTCTTGTATGTATCATTTGATGCGTGAAGATGCGTGAATTTGATTTAGCTAGAGTACTTAAATATCTTTATTCTGCACGGGAAGCTTGTTATGAAATACTATTACATGTTAAGGATGAGTCTACTACTTATGGTGAATTGAGAGAACCTTTAGAAAAAATAAGCCTTTATTTGAGCCCGCTCGAAGGATTACATAGAGTAGTAGACGAAATAATTAGTGAAGTACGAGACTATATTGAATTGTATAAGCTGAGAATTTTTGAGAAAGTTAGTCCCGAAGATATGAAGCTCTTAGCAGAGTCTGCTAAAATATGGGAAGAGAAAGTAAGATTCCTGATAGATAATATAGATGCTATAATTGGCTCTAAACAAGTTTTCACGCCGCCGCAGCCTCCTGCTACCGTAACTAGGCCTGTTTCAGCAAGCCTCATATGTGAAGACACAGGTGAGAAAGTACGTATATCAGATTACTGTATTATTGGGAGAGACCCCTATACAAATAAGGTAACAGTGTATGATAGCAGAGGTAGAATTCTCTACCAGTTAAATAAAGTTGATAGATATGTCACTAGGTACAATCCCCGTATAGGCAAGTACGGCCATGCTATTTTACTCTATGAAGAAAACAAAGGGTGGCTTATTGAAGACGAGTACAGCACTAATGGAACCTATTTAAATGGAAAACTTATACCGCCTAAAGCTAGAGTAAAGCTTAGAAACGGAGACATTATAGAAATAGGCTCAACAAAATTCAAGTTCATACTCTACTAATCTATCTATTCAAATCTTTTAGAGTCACACAAATTTACCTTACTAAACTTATATGAAATCTCAAGTTTTAAACAAGTGCGGTAACTTATTTACACATTGTTGCAGAAACTTTCAGTTGATTTAAGTTTTTTAAGTCTTTCTAGTTTTAGAGTTTTGTTTTGTAGCTCATTTTCTATTTTTTCTAGCTGTTTTAATAATTTATTTTTCTCTTCTCCCTTAGCTTTACTTAATTTATTTAGTAATATGCTTTTAAGCTGTTCTAATGTCTTAATATCTTCTTCAATTAGTTTTATTTCAGCTGAAATATAGGGCTTTACAGAAAACCGTATTTGAGAATATTTTGCCAATAATTTGGCTAGTTCTTGTTCAAGTTCCCTTCTAATAATTGTTTTATAGCTTGTAGGTGCTTGCTGAATTATTTCAGTTAATTTCTTACTTAGCGCTGTTTTCTCTTGAGGAGTTAATGTTTCTCCTTTAATTAGTTTGTTTACTGCTTCAGTTAACTGAGGATATATTAGTTGCGCTAGTAGAGCGTAATAAAGTCCGCGGGCAGTTTCTACTCCTAGTGTTTGCACTATTGTCTTAGCTACTTTCATCCAGTCGATGTTTCCGCTCATATTCTGTACCTCATACTTAATGTTTTCTTATAAGAGTTTGTTTCTATTTTAGTTTACTCTAGGTCTTTTAGTAGTTTTTCAGCTTCATCGAGCAGTTTCTGTACTTGTTCGAGTTGTTTTAAGTACTCTTCTCTGCTTATTTCTCCTTTCTCATATTTCTCTCTGAGCTCTCGGGCTTTTCTAGCAGATTCGAGTATTAGAAGTCTCAGAGCCTTTCTTACTTCTTCTCTAGAGACTGTTTTCTTTTCTTTTACCCCTTTAAGTAGCTCAGATACAAGAGCTAAGACGACTGCGCTTGTGGCTGTAGTGAGTGCTGTTAATCCTATTGTTTTGAGTATTTCGTCTTTTGTTTCTTTTTCAATAGTCTTTCTTTTAGCTAAAGCAACTAAATGCTCTTTTTCCTCATCAAGGTACTTGAAGGCGTTTTCAATATTTATTAGGCCGTATCCTTGAGAATACTTATCGTAGCCTAAGTCGACAGCTGATTTTATGAGCACTTCTTTTACTATAAAAGGTGTTTGTTTACCGTAGTCGAGCCCCCTTTCTTTCATGTACTGTAGTATTAGTGCGCATGCTCCAGCTACATGTGGTGTAGCCATGCTTGTTCCCTGTAGCGACAAATAGTGTGGTTCTACTAGGAGGTCTAAGTCTAGGTAATTTCTGAGGATTTCTGGATCTATTGTAGTTGAGCGCGCAGAGACTATTCCCTCGAATTTGTCTACTACTCTACCTTCTTCCTTCAC
>QMRV01000033.1 GCA_003649445.1 Thermoprotei archaeon
AAGACTCTAATCTGTAAAGCAAATTTAAAGAATAGTAATCTTCCTCTTAACGATAGTAATTTAATATCAATATATATTATGTGTTGGCTATATAGCTGACACATAAAAGTATATAGATAAGTCGGTAAGCCTCTGAATGATCCTCTATCTTCGACAATTGTCTAAGACCAGGAGTCTTGAATAGAAAACATCGGTGAGCACCTGCCCGCTCACCGAATAAAATGCATGATTATACAATAGTATATATTATTATCTATTTAGTCTTATTTAAATACTGATAAAGTATTTGTATTACCCGAGAGTGAAAGTATTTATATTTTTATTTACTTCAATTTATGTGTCTGAGCCGTGGGCCTGTTTTATTGGCAACAGTAGGCGAGAACTTATCTATTACGTTTTTCTTGTCGATAATAAAGTATATTTTTGTGGAGAAACAGAGAGCTTTGATGGTAAGGACGGAGGATTTATAGGATGTTTTAGTGAAGGTATGTTAAAGTGGTATAGATTAATTGAAAAAGGAGTATCTGCTCATAAACTATGTTTTTATCGATAATGAGTTGGCGGTTTGCGGAGAAAAATTCCTAGGCTTTTTCGACTCAGATGTAGGCGAGGCTTTACGGCTTGTAGAATGTGCTTCAGAGCTTACCGACATATGTCTTAGTGACCGTGTAGTGTTTTGCGTTGGCTACAGAGGCTGCTTTGCTTTAGTTTGTAGAGATAGTATACTTGTAGAGAAGAGCCTTGAAGTAAAAGGCGAGAGCACATGGTCTAGTACAGGTTTTCTCTTAAGTGAATATGCTAGCCTAGATTTTAGTGGCAAAACAGGTTTGCTTGTATACTTATCCAGGAAGTTTAAGGGCGAAATAAATATTGCTAGGAGAAGAATAATTGTCAGATAATGGAATTTAAAAAGCTGTGAACAAATAGAACATATTTCTAGCGAAATTAAAGTAAAAGACTTAAAGTACAGAGTACACTATATAAATGCATTCAGTAAAAGAACACTTAATGCTATTAACTGGTCATCTAGAGTAATTTACAGCAACAATTTTTCTCAAGTGACTTTACAATAATCAAATATAGTACAGTTTGGCTGAACTACCTTGATTCTTTGTTATCTTCTTATATGAGAGAAGCAAGTCTTTTAATAAAATATAAATGATCGAAATAAGTTATAAAGCTGCAAGAGGTAAAGGTATGAAGCTGCTAAAGCGACTCCATTAGTATTTTTGAATAAATTACAAATATTTTTACTAAATTATTGTAAAGTATTTATAATTTATGGACCGATATTTTTGGAGAATAGTTTTATTAAATAAGACTTTAGCAGATTTGCTTATAGCACAAGATATTTAGATGTGTGTTAAATAGTATTTAGTGAAGTATGAGCGAGGTTATTGAAAAAGATATAAAGAATAAACGTATTAAGGTAAAATATCCTGTAGTGAAGAAAATTAAGTTGGGTAGATGAGTTTTAAAAGAGAAGATAGGTGTCTTCATTGGCTGTAAGAGTAAAGCTGAGAGCTAGACTTAAAAAGACTAACAAAGTAGCTGAGCTAGTTGTGTTAGTCAATGGAGGAGCTGAAAGTCTTAGGCCGTGTCTTGTTGTAGATACTTCTGTAGCTGAGGCTTTGGGTGTCTACGAGCAGTGCCTACTTAATCCCAAGTGCTGTTGAGTTAGAGTTATTAGATGAACACGGTAATGTTTTGTCTAAGATTACTGCTGACTTAGTTATCCAAATTGGTTTAACAGAACCTCTAATAACTGATGTGACTATAGATGCCTTGGGAATAAAAGTAATTAGTTTTTGGTAAGGGTCTTTGGAGGCATGAGAAGAATCCTTTAAATGTTGTTAGAAGAAGTGCTTAATGTTTATATATACTTTAAGTATTGTGCAAAACTATTTAAGAGGATATTTGTGATTAATAAGCATGTATAATACTTCATATAATCCTCCTCGCAGATCTATGTTATCTAAGAGAAGTAGAAATAAGATAATATTATTTACAGTGACTGTAGTAGTTCCTTTGCTGTTAATTATGCTTTCGATTAGCGGAGCAACAGCTTTCATAGCATTTCTTTCCTTTTTAGTAGCTTTATTCACGTGGTTCATGTGGCATATATTTGCTATAAAAATAGCTGATTTTATTCTCAGAAAGCATGCTAAAAAACAGGAGCTTTGTTTTCTCACCGAGAATCCTCAGATAAGGGAAGTTAGTCTTAAGTCTCTGCTTAAGCTTTCAATATTCGCTTTATTCTTTCTATTCAGCTCATCGACTTTAGTTTTATCTATTTTAGACTATACGAATACTCTGCATTACTTGTTTTTACGGAAACCTGACTCGGCTTTAAACCTTATAGTCGATGTTTTCTTATTATCCCTCTTCCTGTGGCCCTTTTTCTCAATATTCGTTGTTCCAGTTAAGAGTCTTTTTGAAGGGAGTGACTTCAGGATAGTCGACTATGAGCAGAAAACTGTAACTGAAGTTCAAGTTAATCCTCTACTCGAAGACTTTATTGGACTCAGCGTAGGCTACTCTTTTATTCTTCAAGTGATTATGGCAGATACTCTAGTAAACGCGATTGTTTACTTGATTGTTCTTTTTATAGCACTGTTTCCTCCAGCATTTATACTAGCGCTTATGTACTCACTGATATCTTATCCTAGACACATAGCTAGACTATACAGGAA
The DNA here is from genome assembly GCA_003649445.1 of Thermoprotei archaeon. The sequence goes on from QMRV01000033.1 coordinate 2,694, forward strand.
ATTTGCTTCAAAAATACCAATATTATCGCAGTGAAGAGAAGGAATAGTTTTAATCTCTTTTATCAATAAATGTAGTTTTATATTCTCTCTTTGAAACTAGTTTATGCCGAAATGTGTATTAAAACTATTGGTAACAGTATTGACTGCTGTTTTACTTAATGCTAGTGAAAGAAAGTTTTTATACTTTGCTAGCAGTCTTTACTTTCATGTATTCAGAAAAACAGTATTCTTAGTAACAACTTTAGTAGCGCTGTCAATGTTTGTGGTGTAGAAGACTTTTGGAGAGCTTTAAGTTACTATTAGAGCTGACAAGCGAAGGCTCTGGCCGCTACCTTTCGCTATTCTCGCTTTCTGGGTCCCCTGTAGAGCCTGCCTTAGACCCTTGCTACGACTTAAGTGACTTCTAACGAGGTACTACGCTGTCGCCTACTGCTTAACAACGCCAGTAATACTTTTCATCACGATACTCTGCTACTCAAACGAAATAAAGCCGTCATGAGGTTTATAGCTTTCACAGACCTAATATTCGGCACACATTATAATTTTCAGTTTTCTTCGGAGCATCGGTATGGAATGCTGTGCTTCACATACCACTAGTCGTAACCTGTACCTACGCGTTTATTCTCTCTACAAGACGTTAATTTAACTAAGGCAATGCTTGTCTTTAAGCATAGGAGTGCATGTCATCAAAGTGCTATGGCCTTAAGATCAGGGTGTAGTTCATGGCTACTATTAAAGCCACTTTGGTTACTTGCATGCTTAATAAATTCACTTTTATTTTGATTTAAATAAAGTTATGAAATTTTATACTAAAGAATGGAGTGCTCTGCAGGTAGTTACTTTGCAACGAATTTTCCTTCTTTTATTACAAGTCTATGTACTATTCTATTGTCTGAAGTTGCTCCAGGAGGAAGCGTGTAAGCTTCTATTTCAATGTAGTCTTTAATAGGGCTATTTAAAATTTTCTTAGCTAATGTCTCTTGTACTTGAAATATTCCTGCACTATTACTCATTTCGATAACTATTTTAACAGGCCTTGAGTCTCCTTCAACTATTTCGACGTTTTCAATGGACAGTGCAGAGACAGTATGTATATTTACGTTCCCTTCACTGAAAGCTAGTCTTCCTCTGCCCTTAGTCATGTCTGTTCCGTCAGCTATACCAACTAAAGCTGCCTCAACAGTTAAATCACGTACGTCGGCTTCATGTGCATAAATACAGTGAAGTATATGACCCCTTACTTCATACATTAGTTCAGAGTCTTCATATACTTTAGGTAGAAGTCTGTTTAACAGAGGTATTGCTAGATACACTCCTGATACATTGTGGTCTTTGCGGTGAACTTGGTTCCCTATGTCATGTAAAAGAGCTCCTGTTAAGACTACTAAATGTACATCGTCTTCATCTCCTGCATATTCTTTCATTATATCGGGTAAAATACCGTACTTAAGTAAAATCTGAAGCATTTTAAGAGCATTAGCTGCCACTACTTTAGCGTGGACCTCTCCGTGATCATTGTATTTGAGCTTAGCTACAGCTATGTAATTAGCCATATCCCAGTCAGCGTTAACCTCGGGATCATATCTAAGTAGCTCCCACATCTTCATAGCTTTAGGATACTTTGCGAGAATACTTGAAATTGTTTGCTCTGCATCATTTTTTAGCTTTAAGTAAGTTGAAGGTATTTCTAGCTCAAATCCACTTCCTACAGCTATTTTTCTAACCATAGTTTATTTTAATTTAAAACAATATTATATTTTTTGGTTAAAGTTTCTAAGTACTTACGTACTAATTTCTAAGCTCTATACTTGAACTATAAGGCTTAATGGTCTCTAAGGACAGCAATAAATATGGCTTAATCTAAAAATAGATGTGTTTAAAGTTCCTTTCATTAATCGTGAAGAGGAATTAAAAGTTCTAAGAGAATATGCTGAAAGAGGTTTTTATCCTATTCTACTTATTTATGGTCCTGAAGGATGTGGTAAGACTAGACTTCTTAAAGAGTTTATAAAAAGCATTGAAGAAACAAGTGACTATATCATAGTATATGTTGATGCTCAAAACGTTGGCTCACTAAAAGACGCTGTTTATGCTCCTCCCCTACTTTTAGAAGCTTTTAGTAGTTTAGTAGAATCTATTTCAGAGCCAGTAGGAAAATTTTCTGCTAGAATGCTACCTTATGTGTTTAAGAAATTTTTTGAAAAACGGCTTAGAAATAAGCATGTTATTATAGCGGTAGATGATGTTGCGAGACCTCTTGGAGTAGATGTTATTGAAAGCTACGTCAAAACTATGCTAAATTTACTTGAATGGATTGTTGATAAGGGCGCTGAATCCGCTTTTATTGTAGCTACTACAAGTGAAGGTCTTTCTCTAAGTCTTCTTGCTAGACATAGTTATGTTAGTTTAAGTGAAGTATGGAACTTGAGTAGAGAGGCCGCTGAGGAACTTCTAAGTACTTTGGGTGCGCCGAAGCATCTTTTTGAGGAGATATGGCTTATGAGTGGGGGAAATCCGAGAGCAATATTAGCTATTTCTGCTAGAAACTGGAATTTAGATATATGGTTTAGGGAAGTAGCAAGGAATATTGTTTTAGCTACGAGAAGCATTGTATTTAAGTATAGGAGTCAGCTAGCTGAGGTTGTTGAAAATGTGGATAGCTTAGTTAATTGGACAGAGCTTGAAGAAGCGCTTATTAAAGCTAATCTAGTTACGCCAATAAGTAGACCTTGTCTAGGGTATACGCCTCCAATTGACTTAGAGCTCGGCGTAGGGAAATACTATGCTTGGCAAATACCAGCCTATAGAAAGGCTCTTGAAAAAATTTTAAAACTATAGTTTTACTAAGTAGCTTTTCTCAACAATTAGCCCGTACCTGTTAGCGCCATGAATTCTGTCAGCGGGATAAAGGAATACGCTTATTTTTTTCTTTAAGTACTTTTTCATGTAAGCGAATTTAAGTACATTTTCTTCACGGAAAGCTTCTTCCCTAGGAACTCTAAGTTCAATAGAAATATCTCGAGAAAGTCTAACGTGAGGCCATTCTCCATAGGCATGAGCGTAGTCCTCTAAAATATAGTTGAGTAAATCGTCTACATTAATTCTCTCGTCAACGATTTTTATGTAAAGACGATTATCTCTCCAGTAGAAGCCTAAGAGAAAACCTATTTTCTCGCCTTCAGTACTGACTACTTCCATAAATTTCTTCAGCTCAACTTCAGCTCTATAGTGTTCCATAAGGCTTTTTCTCAAAACAGCTATATATCTTGAGCGTCGCTAAGAATATTTACCTGTAGATGTATTTTCCTCAATGGAAAATACTCGCAGCAAGCTTATTGAGGCAGAAAGGCTACTTGATTCTGGCAAGTATCATGAGGCTGTTATAGTTCTTAAAGAGTACTTAAGTAAAGCCCCTGAAGACCCTGAAGCTTGGGGAAACTTAGGTGTAGCGTACTACTATTTAAGAAAATGGAGAGAAGCAGAAAAGTGCTTTAAGAAAGCTATTGAGCTAGGCTCAAAAGACCCCGATCTCTGGTATAATTTAGGCTACCTGTACCGTGAAGAAGGAAGAGTAGACGAGGCAATCAAATACTATAGGAAGTACCTTGAGCTCAACCCAGTGGATGCTACAGCCTGGAATGAGCTCGGCATAATATTCTTCAATAAAGGTGAGCTCACTGAAGCAGAAAAATGTTTTAAAGAAGCCTACAGGCTTAATTCCAGCGACCCTATTATCGCCGGGAATTTATGCATAGTTATGAGGAGTTTAGGTAAAGAAGAGGAGTCCGAGGAAATATGCAGTAAAGCGATTTCATTAATTAGAGAAGAGCTCGAGAAAAATCCTCGTGATGAAAATCTCTTAGAGTTCTTAGCACTAGTCTATATGAGCTGTCTAGAATTCAGTAAAGCGGAGGAGATTTATAGAAAAATAGTCGAAATAAATCCAAGTAACAGTGAAGCATGGATTAATTTAGCTATATGTTTGCTTAGACAGTATAGAGGAAGAGAGGTCTTTGAAATTATTTCAGGAACTCTTGAACGCTTTAAAGACAATACATCTGTATGGCTTAAGTGCTTGTCTCTCGTCGAAGAATATCCTCAGCTAGATGTAGTCGACTTTTACCGCAAGGCGTGTGAGCTAGATGTACGTGAAAGCGAAGTATGGATGAAAATAGGGTATTTGCTACGTCTTTACGGCAAACTCGAGGAAGCTCATGAAGCTTACAGGCGGGCAGTAGAGCTTAAGCCTAGTCTTAAGGCATTTATTGAGCTAGGCTTTACTCTATTCTGTAAAAAAGACTACAGCGAGGCGGAGGAAGTCTTCAGACAGGCTGTAGAAAAATACTCTCAGTCCCCTAGAGCCTGGGAGTTCTTGGGAGAAATACTTTTTTATCAAGCGAAGTTTTCTGAAGCAGAAAAGATTTTCCGGAAAGTACTGGAGCTCGATAAACAGTACTGTTCGGCATGGATTAACTTAATTAAATCAGTAATGTTTCTAGCGCGATTTGATGAAGCTGGGAGAATAGCTAGAGAGGCATTAAAGTACTGCCCTAAGTCTCCACTTATTTTAAAAGAATACGGGCGACTTATGCTCGAGAAAGGAGCTTTTAGCGAAGCTTCTCGCGTCTTAGCTGAAGCTGCCAAGCTTTCTAGAGAAGACTATGATACATGGTATCTTCTAGCACTTAGCTTGAAGAGAGAAAACAGGTTTGATGAAGCGGAAAGAGCTTGTCGCAGGGCCGTAGAGCTAAAGCCAGATAGCTGGAAAGCATGGTGTCTTTTAGGAGAAATACTTTATGAGAAAAACGACTACAAGGAGTCCGTGGAAGCATTTTCTAAAGCCTTAAGCTTGAATCCACAGAGCGAGGAAGTTAAGACGAAGCTAGAAATAGCTAAAGGGCTCGCTAAAAGCAGCTAACTCAGTTTCGCTGAAGTCTTGTCGCTGAAGAAAACTAAGTCAGAAATATATTCTGAAAACAGGATAGTTTACTGTGGCTGAAAGTACTAGAAAGCGTATTAGTGAAGGATTAGTTTTAACTAGGTATTGGGCTTTCTCAGCTTTCTTTATGTCGGTAGCTAAAGGCGCTGTAGGCTTGATTTCAGGTAGTTTAGCTATGGTTGCTGACGCTTTTCACGGACTATCAGATTTTATTGTGGCTGCTGTATGCTGGATAGGGCTGAAAATAGCTCAGCGGAAGCCTACAGAAAAATTTCCCTACGGCTACTATAGAGCAGAAAGCATTGCTTCGCTGCTAGTGAGCGCAGCGATAGTCTACGCAGGCATCGAGTTTATATCAGAGGGCATTGCTTCTGCAGGAAGGGTTCCTGAAATAAATATGGGAGAGTACGCGCTAGTTGTCGCAGCTGTATCTTGTTTAATCTCACTCATCCTTTGGAGAGTTCTCACTAGAAGAGGCAGAGAGCTCGAAGTATACTCAGTTAAAGCTCTAGGAGACGAGTCTTTCACAGACTTCTTGGCGTCGCTTGGAGTATTCATAGCAGTGCTCTCGTCTACACTTAAAGTCCCTTACGTCGAGAGCATAGTTACAGTAGCTATTGCAGTCTTTATTCTTAAAACAGGCCTAGTAAACGCCCATAAAGCTCTCTTAGCACTAATGGATATAAGTCCTTCAAAAGAAATAGAAGATAAAGTAAGGAAAGTCCTCGAAAGCATAGAAGGCATAGAAGGGTATAAAGACCTCAAGCTCAGAGTCTCCGGTCCAGTTATCTTCGGCGAGGTAACTATACTCGTTAAAGGCTTTCTAGATATAAAGCGTGCTCACCAAATTGCTGAAATGGTTGAAAAAGCGATTAAAGAAAATGTGCCTAAAATAGAGTACTTGACTGTACACATAGAGCCAGCTAAGAAGCATCCATCACTTATCGCTGTTCCATTGAGCGCAAGCAGCGGACTCGATTCACCTATATCAGACCACTTGGCGCGAGCACCCTACATTACTTTAGTAAAAATAAGTAGCAAGGGTATAGAAGAAGTAACTATAGTAGAAAACCCCTATAAGGTCAGGAAAATGAGAGCAGGACTGACTTTAGCTCACTGGCTAGTTGAAAACAAGGTAGAAGCAGTAGTTACTAAACATATAGGCGAAATAACTTTTCACACGCTCAGAGATCACTTAATCGAAATTTATTCAGCAGACTGCAGAACTCTCCGAGAGTGCATCGAGAAACTTGCTGAAGGCAAACTCTCGCTCTTAAGTAAGCCTACTAGAGAGCTAGGTGAAGAAGAAGTCGAGAAGAAGCATGTCGGCGAAGAAAACACTAGCTAAACTTCTGTTTTTAACTCTAATATACATAACGGCATGCTTACTGCTTGAAGTAACTGAGCCTAAAGATCATGGTAGTACTGAAGACAGTTGTATCTGAGAATTCTTGGCAGCAGAACTTTTCAATAGAGTATTTGCAAAGTGCTGAAGTAAGAGAAGTAAGTGAAAATTCTGCTTAACGCGAAAAAGGTTCCATTTATTGTAATTTTATGAGAGTAAAATTTATATATTTGATATACATGCTTGCTATAGCAATATGAGCATATTCTGGTTTGCTGTGAAATTTATTTCGAGAGACATGAAGTTTAAGAAGTTCACTACTGCGCTGACTATTTTAGCTGTAGCTAGTGGCGTAGCTGCTTTAATAGCGCTCAGAATAATCAGTATTGGAGCCAGAGTCGCCGTCTCGAATATTATCGAGGGGCTTTTCTCGGGAGAGCTTGTAGTGTACGGTGAGGGTCTCTGCGATATACCAGAAACAGCTGTTAATGATTTATCTCGAATACTTGGCGTCGAAAAAGTGATTCCTGTCGTATGGACTCTAGGCTACACTAAAGGGTCTCTAGCATTCATTTTCGGTATTAGAGCAGAGGACTTGAAATACGTTGTTTCCTCGGTAGTAGACGGGAGAGGATTCTATGCAAACGAGAGTAGAGTATGCTTAGTTGAAGAGAGTTTCGCGGAAGAAAACGGCATTAAGCCTGGAGACTGGATTATTGTTAAGCCTCAGATAGGCTCATCTGACTACTTTTTCAGAGTAGTCGGCGTTGTTAGCATAGGCATTAAGATTCAAGGAATGTTGGGTAGAGGAGCATACCTAGTAGTTCCTATGAGAGAAGCCCAGGAAATACTGGGTAAAGAAGGCTATGTTTCGATGATTCTTATTAAAACTAAGGATAAGGATAAGAGCGTGGAGAATGTCCGTAGAGCTATTTTAGCCGAGTATCCGAGTGCTCAAGTTTACTGTAGAGAAGAGCTTTTGAGCGGTGTTTCCAAGATACTGGGTGTAATTGACGGCCTTCTCTTCGCTGTAGCAATTATAGGCGTTACAGTAGCTATTTTCAGTACATCTAATACAATCATGTCTAGTGTAAGAGAGCACGCCAGAGAAATAGCTATATTGAGGTCTATTGGCGCTAAAGCCAGTGACGTGGCTTTAGTTTTCATGCTAGAAGCCTTTATCTTTGGGCTGCTGGGAGGAGTTATTGGCGCGGGTTTAGGACTAATAGGAGCTAATGCTGCTCGAAAGCTAGTCGAGTCTGCTGGTTTATTCAAGATACCGCTCATTATAACACCTGAAGTTATTGCAACGGGAGTTATTTCAGCTGTAGTAGTGAGTGTAGCTAGCTCGATTTACCCTGTTTTTAAGGCAGTTAAAGTAAAGCCGATTGAGGTGCTTAAAAATGAGTGAAGTACTCAAATTAGTCGATATTTGGAAAATATATGGTAGTGGAGGAAACAAGATAGCAGTACTCAAGGGCATAAATCTCTCTATTAAGAGAGGAGAGCTAGTCATAATAATGGGGCCTAGCGGCAGTGGCAAATCCACACTGCTAAGCATAATAGGGACTTTAGACCGCCCTACAAAAGGAAAAGTCTATATCGGCGGAGTAAACGTAACTTCACTTAACGAAGACGAGCTAGTGTTGTTCAGGAGCCGTAGAATAGGCTTTGTTTTCCAGTCATACAACCTCATAAAGAATCTCACAGCTCTCGAGAACGTAATGCTCCCTATGATTCTCTCGAGGTTGTACGATGTTAAAGAAGCCGAGAAGAAGGCTTTAGAGTTACTGAAGCTCGTGGGCCTAGGTAAACACGCCCATAAGTTTCCTAAGCAGATGTCGGGCGGTCAGCAGCAGAGAGTAGCTATCGCTAGGGCTCTAGCCACAGACCCCGACTTAATTCTAATGGACGAGCCTACAGGAAACCTAGACTTAAAGTCTTCTGCACAGGTAGTTTCACTGATTAAGTGGCTGAACGAAGTCTACGGCCAAACCTTCCTTATCGTGACTCATAACCCTGAGCTAGTTGAAGTAGCCACTCGCGTGCTCTATATTCGAGACGGCAGAATCTACGAGAATCCTCCTAAGCAGCTGCTGGCCGTTAAGCTAAAAGAAGAGCTAGCTAAAATGGAGAAATCTAGTACTGTACGAGAAGCTCAGCTCAAGCTTCTCGAAATTAAGGCACAAGCTCTGAAAAGACTTGCTTTAACAGGGAGTATTTCTGAGAGCAGGCTGCGAGAAGAGCTAGAGTACTTGAGGCTTCGCGTAAGTAAGCTAGAATCCCTGGTTTCTAAGTAAACTAATGATAGAAAAATTTATATACCTGATATACATCTTAAGCAGAGATTATGAGGATATATATTGTATTGCTACTAATACTAATGGTTGCTGTAGAAGTTGCTTTAGCTGAGCCTCAGCTTATAGCAGAGAAGGTTATCTCTAGAGAGATAGTAGTTAGTCCTCAAGGAGAAGTAGTCAAGGCATCGACTTACGTTACTTTGACCATTGAAGGCGAGGGAGAAGCAGACTTAATTGATAAAACAGCTTTTATTCAGCCAAGCATAAAGACTCACTCTATTAGACCTAGTGAAGTTTCCGTAGATGGAGAGCTAGTTGAAGTTCAGTGGAGGTCTCTGAAAGTTTCTGATAGACTTGTAGTAAAGTATACTGCTCCTTTAGTTAAGATTCCCGTAAAAATGAGCTTTGAGCTATTTGTAAACGGGAAGAAGGTTTCATTAAAGTACTCTGATAGATTTTATTTAGTTGAAGCATCTAAAGGCGATGTTATAGTATACAGGCTTGTAGTCAAAAACTGCTTTACAGTAAACGGAGCTAAGCCATTGTTACTCGTGCTAGTTACTTGGAGTATCGATTCAACTAAATTCAGTGTAATTAATTGTAGTCCTGCCCCAGCTATTGTTACAGAGCTCGGTGAAACACGCATGTACACTTGGTCTACTATGCTAAACGACTCTCTAGTAATAGAAATGACTTTCAAAGTAAGGAAAACTAGCATGTGGGGAGATGCCTGCATTACATCTCCTCAAGTAAATGTAGTTCTCGACACATCATCTATGCTAAAGAATATAGAGGAAACTATAAGTCAGCTTGAGAATTCACTTAAAATGCTCGACTTAATTGACAATTTAACTAAAAATACTATCAGTGGACTAAAGCTAATGTCAGCTATTTTAAAGAATTTAAGTAATAGTCTAGAGACATACGCTGAGCTACTCGAAGTCTGTGCAAATAAGTCTAGTGAAGCTTCAAAGAGCTTAGCTGAAGGAGCTCAGATATCCTATGAATTTTCTGAGAAACTAAAAGAGCTCAGCAGAACTATTAATAAGTTAATTGAAATTAGGAACAAGCTAGAATACTATATTGAATTCTTTAAAATAGGAAACAGTTATTCCAATGAAATTGAAAATCTCTTAGATAATATTAAAGAAAACTCTTCGACAATACCGCCCTCTTTAAATGAAATTACTGAAGAGATAAAGACTATTTTGAATGAAGTTGACTTAACGAAAGAGGATCTGCAAGAAACTATAATTGAGATAAAAGAACTTATCGATAATCTAGATAAAATAGCTCAGGGTGTAAGCGAAAGTATTAAGCTAGTGGAAGAACTGGGTGAGAATTTAGAGATTTCAGCAGGATATATGGCACAGCTTGCACAGGGACTACGTAACGCTAGTGAATATGCTAAAGAAATGGCTTTAAATGCTACGGAGCAGGCCGAAGAACTAGACTCGAAAATAGTTCTTATTAAAGAGAATTTATCAGAGTTAAGTAAAGCGAGAAAAAGTCTCGAAAAAAGACTAGAGAGTTTGAAGAGACAGTATAGTGCTTTATTGAAGTTAAATAAAGTGTACTTAAGTGAAAAGCCCTTGATTAAGTGTGGTGTAGAAGCAGAAGGAAAAATTCTAGCAGATATTGTGGAAATAAAGACTTTTAACATAATGGTTAAGGAGCCTCGAAGCTTCAGTATCCAGCCAGAGCTGAACACGGGTAAGAAAAGCAGCGGATTTAACTATTATCTACTAATATTGCTTGCCGCAATAGCTCCCCTAGCTTTATTAGCTAAAGCAGGCTTAAAGAATATAAGAAAAGAAAGCTACAGGGAATTAGTTGAAGAAATAGATGAAATTACAGAAAGAATAGAGAGACTGAAATCATGTCTAGGAATTGGTGAAGAGAATGAGTGAAAAGAAGGGCAAGAAGGATGTATTAATTAGAGGCGTAGACGAGGAAGCCTACCGCAGCTTAACTGATTTAGCGAAAAGAATGCGTGTAAGTACAGGTTATCTTGCCTCTGAATCATTTAGACTTCTAGTAGCTCTTCTCGACGGTAGATGTAGATTTCTCTTAGTTCCATTAGAATTGGCTAGGAGAGTTAGAGGACTTATGCCAGAGACTCTTAAAAGTATAGCTCCCTATGTTATTAAACATGTAGACAAGCTTAGAGTAAGTAGAGCAGATCTTTATTCAGTAAAGTCTCCAATAATATTCTTTGGAATAAATGAGCTTATTTTTGAAGACGATGTTACTGAAAAAGATATTGATAAAAAAGTACTTAGAATAATAAACTGTAAAATAATAGAGATACCAAAACATATTAGCAAATTCTTCATACTAAGCAGAGCAAGCTTCATTAAAGAAATAAGGGTTAGAGACTCTTAAAGTTTAATCGAGTAGTATAGTATCTAATTCTACCCTATAGTTTGAGCCAGGTGCTGTGAGCAAAGTATTCTAAAGTATTACATAAAGTTTATATTCTGTATTACATTTGTATACATATGTCTGAGGTAATCAGTATACGTGTGTCGAGAGAGATTAAGTTTAAGATGAAGAAAATTCCTATAAATTGGAGTGATGAAATAAGAAAATTTATTGAGAAAAAAATAAGAGAGTACGAGTTGTTAGAACTTTTAAATAAGATAGAGAAAAATGCCAAAAACAGAGTAGTTAAGTATGATTCTAGTAAATTTATTAGAGAGGATAGAGAGAAATGAGTTTTGTATTAGATGCAAGTGTATTAGTTAAACTTGTTATAGAGGAGCCTGGATCAGAAGAGTCTAGAAAAATTTTTAGAAAAAATGTTAGTCGTGGGTATGAACCTTATACTGTTGATATTGCTCTATCAGAGGCCTTTAATGCTCTGTGGAAGCATGTAGTACTCACTAAAGATCTTTCGTTAAAGAAAGCATGGGATGCTGTCGAAGACTTACTGAACTTGTGGTATAGGCTAAAGGTAGTGTCAACTGCTAAGCTATTTAATGAAGCGTTTGCGACTGCAGTTAAGTATAAGCTTACTTTCTATGATGCTCTCTATGTAGCTTTAGCTAAAATAGTAGGTGGAGAATTAATTACAGCGGATACTAGGCTGGCTGAAGTGATTACTACAAATGACTTGTGTAGAGTTAAGGTTGTTGCTGTTTAGCGTAGTATTCTGTTACTTTTCTTACTGCTTCAGCTATGTCTTCTACGTCTTTGTCTGAGAAGTGTTCATTTATTGGAACTGTTATTATTTCGGCCAGTATTTTCTCGACGTTTGGGCATAGTCCTGGCTTGTATTCTATTTTTTTGCCATAGTAGGGGCACTCAAATGGACAGCGTGTTTTACCGTAAACTCTTTTTTCCATGAGATAGGGTACTGTGTAGAGCGGTTTGCCTATGTAGCCCGCGCTAGCAGGTATTCCTTCAGCGCTGAGTGCTTTAGCAAAATCTATATTTGATACTTTTAGCTTCTCAGTGTTTACTTTGATAGGGTATAGCCAGAAGGAGTGTTTTCTTTCTTTAGTTGACTTCGGTAAATATAGATAGCCGCTGTTCTCGAGATCTTCTAGCAGTTTAGTGAGTTTTTCTCCAAGCATGCGTCTTTTCTCAACAACTTTTGGTAGTTTCTTGAGCTGCGCTAGTGCTACAGCGCCTGTTAGCTCGTTCATTCTGTAGTTGAATCCGAACATAACGTATGTTCTTGCAAAAGAGGGTGCGTCTCTTACCCAGCCCTTGTCCATAAATAGGCGGGCTTTTCTTCCTAGTTCATCGTCGTTTGTTACAGTTATTCCGCCGTCACCTGTAGTCATGTGTTTCGACATTTGTAGGCTAAACGCGTTTATATGGCCTATTGTTCCTACTCGCCTGCCCTTGTACTCGGCTAGGTATGCTTGGCAGCAGTCTTCTATAACATATAGGCCGTGTTTTTCTGCTATTTCCATTATTGGATCCATGTCGCAGGGATATCCAAACAAATGTACTGCTATAATTGCCTTAGTTTTCTCAGATACTCGTTTCTCTATGTCGCGTGGGTCAAGTGTGTATGTGTAGGGGTCTAGGTCCGCGAAAATAGGTATGCAGTTTTGAGCTAGAATAGGGATTATTGTTCCCATATCGGTTATAGGCGATGTAATTACCTCGGAGCCGGCATCTAGTTCTAGTGCGCCTAGAGCAATATGTATGGCAGCAGTTCCAGAAGTACAGGCTACAGCGTGCTTTACTCCATAGAATTTCGCGAATTCTTCCTCAAATTTCTTGACTTTAGTTCCACCGTACCTAAAGAGCTGTTTTGACTCGATTACTTCTTTCAGTTCTTTTAGTTCTTCTTCACCAATGTCTCTATAGAGGGGAAAAGGCTCCTTTCTAACAGGTTCTCCACCGTGAATTGCGAGTTTAGTCAACTAATCACCGTTAATTATACCATATCTAAAGTATTTAGCACTAAGTGACTTTAGTTTATTCTTTTAGTTAATTAGCTTGAATGACCACGGCTCTTTTTCCTTTAAGTATTTTGCGGCAGTAAGTGCGGCTATTGCTCCTTGGGCGCATGCTACCACGAGCTGATTTTCTATACCGGTTATGTCTCCTGCAGCAAAGAGTCCTTCAATGCTTGTTCTCATTCTAGCATCTACTTTAATAAATCCTTTCTTATTAAATTCCGGGTTAATAGACTTTAAGAAAGACACGTTTGGCTCATGACCTATTGCGATAAATACTCCATCTACATCAATAATTTTTTCGGTAATAGTTTCTCTATTCACTATTTTGAGTTTTTTAACACTATTTTCACCAATGATCTCTACTGCTACATATGGAACTAGTATTTCGATGTTACTTCTTTCTCTAAGTTGTTTAACTAGTATGTCTTCTGCTCTAAATTGCTTACGTCTATGAATTAAGTAAACTTTTTTACATATGTCAGAGAGGTAGAGAGCATAGCTTACGGCAGTACTTCCTCCACCTATTACTGCTACGACTTTATTTTTGTAAAGAGCTCCATCACATACAGCACAGTAGCTTACTCCTTTGCCTAAGTATTCTTTTTCGCCAGGAATATTGAGTCTTCTAGGTTCCATTCCACTAGCTATTATAACAGTTCTAGCTCTTGCTACTTCACCGCTTTTAAGAATTACTTCAAAAATATTCTCTTTTATATGTATATCTATTACCTCATCGTATATTAAATCTACATCAAATTCAAGTAAATGCATTTTAAATAACTGAGCTAATTCCGGCCCCATGACTCCGTAGAGTCCCGGATAGTTTTCTATTGTGCTTGCTTCAAGCAGCTGTCCTCCTATATCTTTTCTTTCTACTAGTGCTGTCTTCAAGCCTCTTCTCACAGAATATATTGCAGCTGTGACGCCTGCTCCTCCTCCGCCAATAATTAAAACATCATATATTTTTCTCGCTATGTTAGTTAGTGTGAGCATCAGTCTGAAGTCCATAAAGTTTTTCTCAGAACTACTTCCGGGTCTTTTTCTAAGTCAAAAGGAAGTATCTTCTTTCTGAGAGTTTTTCCTAAAACAAAGTAGATTTGCGGCTTTAATGTAGGGGTTATATCAATATTTTTACGAAAAGCCATAGTGTCGAAGTAATAGTCAATATGCTTCTGAAGTTAAGCGGTAGAGAGACAGCGTCCCATGTTCTGAGCCTAATGAAGCTTCTGGTATATGAGCCAGTGATTAAGTTGTAGTCTGTGTGAACCGATATGCTTAAGTTACGTGGATCAGAGTTTTCGACAAGTATACTACTATAGCCCCTGGTGAAAAGAATGTGTGTTCTATCCATTTCTTCTACAATAATTACGCCTTTCTCTTCTAGTGCTTGAGTAGCTGAGGAAAATAGTCTCATGAGGTTCCATGAATCAAAGTGAACGAGTATTGCTCCATACATTAAGACTATGTCAAATCTTCCTACAGTGTGTGCTTTAATAGCATCTAGTTTGTGTACTTCAGCTGAGTGTATTTCTTCTTTAGCGAAGCGAAGAGCATCTTTGAGAGCAGCTTCTCTTAAATCAATTATCGTGAGCTTTACTTCACTAACATCTTTAGTCTCCTTGAGTACTTTAGCTAAAGCCACCTATTCCTCTACCTGCTCCAATATCTAGAATGCTGACTTTATTTTTCTCAAGTATGTCTTTAAAACCAGGGATGGTCTAAAAGAATACTAAACTCTTTTAAAGCTGTTTCATATCTTTCTTTACCTTCAGGTGACCAGGGATTATCTTTCCATGAAGCTATAGAGTATCCTTTCTCTAAACTGTCTGCTGTACTCATATTATGGCTCATTTTTACTGATTTATTATTTTTTACCAACTTAGCGACTGCATTGCTGAGTAAGGATTAGGAGTATTATATCGGCCATTTTTCCATGTTATATGCCATAGTCCAGAACATGTATTCGTATTTTGACGCTATTCTGAATATCTTTAAATATTTTTTGTAGTTTTCTCCATTCCATAAATTATCTATTATTATTCTTAATTCGTTTAAAAGCTCTCTATATTCTTTACTTAAATATGCTTGACACCATGAACGGTAAAGCTCTACGGGATTTCTGTCTAATTTGTTTTTATGTTTTTCTGCTATTTCGAGATATGTCCAGAAGCACGGTAGTGTTGCTATTAGTCCTTCTAGAGAAGTTCCTTGGCTACAAGTAGTGTAGAGGAAGTTCATGTATGCTAGTGCTGTTGGCGCGGGTTCTGTCTCAATTACTTCGTTTAAACTTAATCCTAGTTTCTCTAATATTTTCTTGTAGTTTTCTATTTCAATAGTTGCGTCGAGGTATGCTATTTTGAGGGCTATTGCTGCTGTCGTGGGGTCTGCTTTAGCTGCTATAATGGAATAGCTTTTCATTAAGGTTACTAAGTAGTTGTAGTCTTGTATTACGTAGTACTTGAACTTATATAAAGGGAGCTTACCTTCATAAAGCTCTACTACAAAGGGATGCGATAATATCTTAGACCATATTTCCTTGACATCTTCATGAAGTCTTTCTGAGAGCCTCACATCTATTCATAATTCCTCGTATACTTATACTGTCTGCTACATTGATTTGATTGCCATTTATTTGGCGAGTTTCAGCGATAGTATTTCGAACGGCTTTAAGTGTAAATTAAGGGAAGTTAGCGTATTTAATGGTTTTTCAAGTAGGTTTACTTTGTGTACTTTTCTGTAAGGTAGGTTTGTTGAAACTGATACTGTTGTTTCTTTGCCGTAGGGTTCATTTAGCCTGAGTATTATTTCTTCACTGTTTTCTGCTTTCTTGAGTGCTGTTAGTATTGCGTTAGGTGGATCTATTTTTAAAAAGGAGTATGTGGACGGCAGTTTTCCTTTATGTTTATTCTCTATTATTGGAATGAGCTTATTGTCTAGTTCGAAGCTCGGTTTTACTGCTTGCCTCCAGTCTTCTTCATGTGAGTATAGTGCATAGACTATTTCGTGGAGTCCTTCGTCTGTCACGAGCATTGGCTTAACAGTACTCCTTAAGAGCGATAGTCTAATTGAAGTGTTTCTTGTGTCGTAGCTGCAGTTAAATGGAGCTATTACTGTTACTCCACGCGCCTCTCTTTCCTCTGATATGTCTATCCATCTATAGAACGGGCTTTCTTCTTCACTAAACTCTCTTGGTATTGCTCCAAACTGTGTTCCACATGTCAGCTTGGGTTGCTGTATGTTGAACGAGAATACTGCTTTCAGTACATTCTGTTTCTCGTGCCAGTCTACAAGGAATCTGAATTCTACTCGCTTTATCTTCGAGTACAGCACTATTTCTTGAGCATACTTCGAGGACATATGGTTTCTAAGTACTCTGAGTTTAGTTCTCACAGGTCCTTTCTCTACTAGCTTTATAGTAGGTTCTGAGTCTACTTCAGCTATGTTGCCAGTGTATATGTTGAAGTCGTTTTTACCGGGAAGAAGTCTTCCCTCAGAGTCCCCTAGGTCCTCTATTAGCTGGAGTTTAATAGGTTCTTTCAGCAACTCGACTTCTAGTTCCTTGTCGTAGATGCTTTCAATAAAGCCTTTTTCATTTAATGATACTTTATATGAAGTATTTTCAATAACTTTGTCTGAGGCTTTAAGCTCGCTTTTCTCTTTCGCTTCTCCTCCTTCTATTCCATAGACTTTATAGCCCAAAGGAGGTACGTTTTCAGCTATGAAAATTACTTTAACTATTTTCTTTGAAGGCGACTGCTTGACTGTACTCAATACTTGTAGTGGAGCTTCTTTTCCGCTGTAATCAACTACTCTAATTTTACTCCATGTGGAGGGCAGTGCGAGCTCTACTTCTACAGCGTCTGTTCTCTCCCATGATAGTGGATTAAATACAATAATGTTTACATCGTATTTGCTTGTATCTATTTGAGAAGAAATAGCTTTAAGGGCTTTAATGAGCAGCTGCTTTGATTCACTTAAAACTCTATTTAAGTCGCTGACTGCTGCCTCATAAGCCTCTTCTACTACTGTTCCACCTATAATGTCATGAAACTGATTAAATAGAAGTGTTTTCCACAGTTTTCTCAATTCTTTTTCAGGATATTCTAGTAAATTGTAGGCGTAGGCTATTGCAGAGAATTTTTCTGCTGAAAGCAGGCTGTTTTCACATAGTCTGTTCAATTTCTTTAGTTCGAAGCGATTAGTTAAGCAGCCTACGAGCTCCCAGCCTAATTCTCCTCGAAGTACAGGCAGTTTAATTCCCTTTTCTTCGATTTCTTTTTCAATGGCTGCGAAGAAGTCTTCAGGAGTAGAGAAGAATACTTGAAGGCCTTTCTGCTCTCTCGATAGCTTCTCAACATTCATTACTTCTTGGTATGTTAGCCCTCCGCCGTGGTCTCCTTTACCAACAAGCACCATAGCGTTCTCTAGTCCGTATTTCTCGTAAAGGCTTGCGACTTCACGTAGATTTGGATATGGCCGTGTCATGAATGAGGGTATGAAAGGTGGTCTGCAAGCTAGAACTCTTGAGCCGTCTATTCCTTCCCACCAGAAGACAGTTTCTTCTTTGAATCCTCTCTTGTAAACTAGGTACTTTACTCCACTCTTAAGCAGTATTTGAGGTAACTGAGGTGAATGAGTCCAGTTGTCGGGTATCCAGCATACCTTAATGTCTACACCGAATTCTTCGAGAAAGTATTTCTTGCCATAGAGACACTGTCTTATAAGAGATTCTCCACACAGTCCCTCAATGTCTGCTTCAACATACATGCAGCCAGTTACTATCCATCTTCCTTCACTGACATACTTTTTAATAGACTCAAAGATTTCGGGATAGTATTTTTTCATGGCTTCGTAGAATGGGACTTGGTCTTGAACATACTTATAGCTCTTTACCCTACTCAGTATAAAGAGAGCTCTAAGAAAAGTTAGACGGCAGCAATCGTGTATAGTTTCAGGATTCCATGGCCAGAACCAGGCTACATCGATATGTGACTGCGAAATTATGTGAATTTTCTTCACAGAATATTTGCGTTTAAACGCTATTTATTACTTCAGTACCCGGGCAACCCTGTAAGCATTTGTTGCAATAGGAATCAATTTATAGATGACAGTAGATTATAATAATTGTGAATCAACTTTTTGTAGATAGGACAGAGGAACTCGCTTTTCTTGAAGAAAAATATAAAGAAAATAGAGCTCAGCTTATAGTAATCTATGGTAGAAGGAGAATAGGAAAAACTGAACTACTTTTAAAGTTTGTTAAAAATAAGAATTATATTTATTTTCTATGTGAAAAAACTAGTCCTCAATTAAATATATTGAAAATGGCTAGGAAAATGGCAGAGTACTTAGGTAAGAAAAGTTTTGCTCGCATACAGTTCGCCGACTGGGAAGACTTATTCAGAGAGTTTTTAGAATGGAAAACAGGAGACGAAAAAGTAGTAATTATATTAGATGAGTTCCCTTATTTAATTGAAATAGACAAAGGAGTGGTATCAGTTTTTCAGAAAATATGGGACGAATACTTGTCTAAAAGAACTGACATAGTGTTAATCCTCTGTGGATCTAGCATAGGTATGATGGAAACCGATGTTCTAGGCTACAAGAGTCCGCTTTACGGAAGAAGAACCGGTCAGTGGAAAGTAACTGAACTGAAGCTACCTTACATAAAGAGCTTTGTTCCCTCATACACTTTTACGGAACTACTCTATCTTTATGGAGCTCTAGGCGGAGTACCCGCTTACTTATGTAAACTAGACCCGAAGCTGAAAGTATTCGAAAATATAGAGAAGCTTTTCTTAAGAAAGGGAGCAGAGCTCTATGAAGAAGCGGAAAACCTACTAAGACAAGAGTTGAGAGAGCCTCGCAACTACAAGCTTATTTTGGAAGCACTAGCTGAAGGAAAAAGAAGAATATCTGAAATAGCTAATACTACAGGCTTAGACAAAGCAGCTGTTTCTAGATATATGGACACACTAGAGCTTCTCGACATAGTCTCCTATGAAACTCCTGTCTTAGAGAAACCTAAAACGAAAAAACGACTGTATTATATTAAAGACAATTACTTCAATTTCTGGTTCCGCTATATATATCCGAACAAAGACTTAATAGAAGAGAAAAGAGGAAAAATAGTGCTAGAAGAAATAATAGCAGACTACAATAACTACATGAGCATAGTTTTCGAAAAAATAGCTAAAGACTTTGTGCTAAAAATAAGTTTACCTATAAAAATACATAAAATTGGAAGACATTGGTGGAAAACAAGTAAAGGAGAATCACTTGAAATAGATTTACTAGGATTTAATAAAAATAAAAAGGAATACATTATAGTCGAAGTAAAGTGGAGTAGACTTAAATTTTCCGATGTAAAAAGAATATACAAAGCTTTAATTAATAAGGCTACTAAGCTAAATATAAGCGGAAAGCTTTACTACTGCATTATTGCTAAAGAAATAGAAAATAAAGATAGTATTAGCGGCGCGATCTCTAATGTACTTTTATTTGATTTAAAAGACTTAGAAAAAGTTTATTTTAGTCAAAAACAATTATAAATATTCAATTATATCGTAAAGTATTTTACCGTCGGCGTCTCGCGGAATAGGAAGTCCTGCTAAGTAGCAGAGTGTTGGAGCTACATCAGCTAAGCTTATCGGATATTTCCTTCTGTAGCCTCTTTTAACGCTGGGGCCTTTTATGAGGAACACTGATTCAATTGTTCCTACAAGCGTTCGAGCTGAAGGAAGGAAGGGTCCATGAGTTCCCGTAACTTTGCCCCATGGTGGGCTCTCTAGTATCGTTTTCTTAGCTACTTTAGGCTTCAAAGGCACATGGTAACATATTACTATATCGGGGTCTCTGTCGCCTCCCATACCCAGTATTCCTGTGTCTTCTTTTCTACAAACAAGGGAGAATATTGGAGCACCTGAGAGAGGGTCTTTTAGCTCAGATAGAAGTTTTATTACTTGCTCGCGGACTTCCTCATACTCTTCTCCTGGCTCAACTATGCCATGAGGATATCTTCCCTTGAGATTTATCCAGACTCCTTCGCCGCCAATAAATGCTTTAGTCTTCGACCAGTCTATTGAGCCATCAGGTTTCCTTGAGAAAAGTCCTGCCTTTTCTAAAACATCGTTCCACACGTGTGTTACTACGTTAGCGACATGGCCGTGGTCAGATACTACGCAGACTACAGTATTTTCTTCATCGACAGCCTCAAGTATGCTGGAAACTAGGTTATCGCATATTCTGTAGAATCTCGCATAAAGCTTCCATCCATCTTCTTCTTTATCTTTATTGAAGAGTGGGTGAGTAGGATCTATTAAGTGTAGGCTAAAGTGCTGGAAGAAGTCTGGTCCATGCCACTTCATAATGAAGAGCCTCCACTCATATTTTTTCAGCAAGTACTGAGCCGTTTTAGCGTACCACTCAGCCTGGTACTCTTGTTCCTCAATAAACGTTTCAGGGTCTTCTGCGCCGCTGACAACAAGCGCCTGCTCGGTAGGTCTATGTAAGTAGGGTCCAAACTTTTCTACAAGTTCTCTAGCTAACTCGGGTGGATGAGACCATCCTTCAGCAGGATATATTTGAGTAAAGTAGACGTGAAGGCGGCGGCCATCAGGAGAAATATCTATCAGTTTTATTCTGAAATAGGCTTCAACTCTTTTGTCGTACAGCTTGAATGAGTATTTCATCCAGTTGCTCCATGAACCTTTCGCTGCTTCACCTAGCTTCTTCTCGTAGTCTTTTTCGGTAAACAGCGAAACCTTATCAAAAACTTCTCCTCTTTTCTCTATAAGTAAATAGAATTTCAGTTCCTCAAATCTTGTCTTAAGAGGAATTTCTGTTTCAAGAAACTCTCCTTCAGGCAGATTTTTCCAGCCTTCGGCAGGCTTAACTTTAATTCGAGTAGTATAGGCTCTAAGATACTCGGGTACATCTGGCGGAGGCTCCTCTGTCTTATATGCATGAGCATTAGCTATACAGAACCTGCTATTAGGTCCAGGGTACCCGTCCTCACCTACATGCACTACATTCTTGATATTAATGGGATAGGATTGAGGGTAGTCTAGTATAATGCTGAGGTCTCCAAGCTTATCTACTACTTGCCATATTTGCTCAGCTCTACAGTACTCTGAGGAAAATCCCCAAACAGACTTGTCTAAAGGTCTTCCAGGAAGTCTTAAAACATATTTGCAGCCATGTTTAGCTGGAGTAGCTCCAGTAGCAATAGTAGCCCAATTACAGCCAGTCTCGGTGGGATAAAACGGATAAGCTCTACTATAAGCTCCTTCTTCCATCAACTTCTTAAATGTGGGAAGCTCATTTCTCTCAACCAGTTTTTCGAGAACAGTAGGCATTAATGAGTCAATACCTATAATGACTAACTTTTTCTTTTTCACAGAATACTTAGTATATCTACGTATAAAGCACTACTCAAAACAGTATTAACTAGATGCTGTAGTCTTTGAGCAACACTATAACATTATCTTGAAGTTTATCCAATTTATTGTAGAGTTTTTCATCACTTGTAACTAGTCGGCATTCTCTATTTATAGCAAACGCAATATATATTGCATCATACATGCTAATATTAAAATCTAAAGATAATTCAGAAGCTTTAAGCCAGTCTAATTTGCTTAGAGGACAAGTAATGTGGAGAAGTTTAATTAAGTTAATAGCATTAACTATATCATCTTTACTAAATTTTATTTTTCTATGAAATCGTAGAGCATTTGCTACTTCATAGTATATTAAGTCGGGAGCTAATAGTTCAAGATCTCCGTTAAAGTAGGTATCACGTATTTTGAGAGCTTTTTCAGAATACTTTTTAGTAGCAAACCATTTAACAGCTACACTAGCGTCTACTAGCTTAACTTTTCTCTCCAATATCTGATCACCTCGCTTGAATCATAGTCTTTAGCTGCCCCCTGCTCTTTGAGCACTTTAAGTCTTATAGAATCCATTATCTGTATAGCTTTCCTTATGTCTTCTTTACGCTCTTCTTCTTCGATTTTCTGAATAATAGCTCTCCTTATCACTTCGCTCCAATTTATATGGAAATACTTTCTCATTTTTACCCGTATTTCTTTGGGTATTCTAACGGTATAGAGCTCAGCTAACATAGACTTTATAGTTAAACCAGAGCAACCTGGCTCCTATACTATAGAGTTCAGAGTGCTTAGCAAGAAATGCGGAGTGCGAATAGAAGATTCAAAAACAGTGAATGTTA
>QMRV01000034.1 GCA_003649445.1 Thermoprotei archaeon
AGCTAAAACACTGAGAATAAGCGGCGGCTGCGGTTTTATTCAAAGAGAGTAAATAATAGACTAGAAGTATAAGATTCTGAGACTCATTGATGAGAGAGGAGTCTCATGTGTATATTTAGCCGTAAAATAAGCGGAATTATCGGCTTTTCTATAGGCGGAATCATTGGTTACCGGATAAATAGAGACTTAAGTGTTATTATTAATGCATTAGTTGGCATGATTATTGGCGAATTTATTGTTTATCTCATCGGTATAGGTAGTGGAGCCATAGGTATTATCTTGAGTATTATTGGAGCAGCTGTAGGCTATATTTCTGCAGAATTTTTACCGTCCTGGTGGGATATTAAATCCTTTGGTATGGAAGATATTTATGGCCTGTATAGGCTACTTTATAGGAACACTTGTAGCGTTTTACTGCTATGGGCGATACGTAGCAGAAGCTCATAGCTTATGTGAAAGATTAGCTTGTTTTAGTTGTTTTCTTTTATGGTTTATGTATAGTGTTTTTAGGTATTCGTCTGTGTTCGTGTATTGTTGTTTGAGTATTTGTGATAGTTCTTTTAATGTGAAGCCTGCTGCTATCCCATATACTGCTTTTATTCCGTATTTTTTGTAGAGTTGAGCTATCTTTTTTAGTTTTTTGCTTTTCTTTGCTTTTGGTTTTTCTCGATAGTACTCTATGTCTCTGGAAAGCTCTTCGGGAGACTTGAGGCTAAAAACTATGTCTTCTGATCCGCATATTGGACATGGCTTGTATTCTGCTTCGAGCGCCTTTTTCTCCTCTATGTATTCTTCGCAGGATAGACAGGCTACTGTTACCGTAGCTGAGAGTATTTTTGCTTTGAATATGAGGAAGCCTAGCATTCTTCTGTCTTTTAGTCCTGTTGGCTCCATTGACTCAATTGCGTAGAGCAGCGATTGCTGAGCAAGCGGAGTAGGTCCGCTTACAATGTGTATTGTTATTTCTTTGCGAGCTATTTTGTTTACTACTTTAAGTGCTGTATTTAAGTCGAGGTCTCTGTGAAGAGTTTCTTTGAGGGCTTCTCGGTAAGCTGGAGTATTTTTGAGTGCTGAAGCTAGTTTATCTATTATGCTTTGGGTAAGTCTAACTTCGGGGTCTACGACACCTATTCTTCTGGCTACTTGGGTCAGTCTCCACTTAAAGAACCTGCTTTCAGGCAGACCTTTCTCAAGGGTTTTAATGAAGTCTTCTCTGCTTATTTTTGAGAATATTTCTGCTATGTCTTCGGCTGTAATCCACTTAGACCTAATGTAGACTGCGTAGGGTTTTTCTGCTATATGTACGCTTACTCCGTAGAGCTCTGATATTTTATAGGCCAGGTAGCGTCCAATAGTTCTGTTTACTCTATTTCCGAAGTGCATGTGTACTGCTATTATGTCCTTGAACTTCTCTACTACTATGGTGTCGTGAGAAGGTACAGGTATTTTCCTTGCAGCTATCTCGTAGACATCTCGAATAGCTTCACGGACGATTTCTCTACACCACCCATACTTCTTCGCGATTTCTTCGGCGACTTCACTTAAGCTCAATCCTTTTTGAGCAAGAGTTTCCGTAAGCTTCCTTACTTTACCTACTTCCTGTGCCACTTCAAATGGAACAGGAATTTCTTCTCCTATCCAGCTGGGTATTGCTCCAGTGTAGTCTTCTTCAGGCTCAACGTACACTGTGTCTTCGAATACTTGCTTTACTTTCCAGGGAGCACCTGCCATAATGAATTTTACTCCAGGTTCACAGTAGTGTGCTACAAAGAAGTCGTCTAGTACTCCTACAGGTAGTTTTTCTTTTTCGTCTACTACAATATACTGCTTTACTTCAGGTATCATCGATAAATTCGAGTAGAAATACTTGTATGCGTACTTTCTGTCGCCTAGCACGAGTACTCCTCCAATGTTTCTAATTAGCCTAATTTCTTCGAGAAAAGATACTAGGTCCATAAACTCAGGCAGCTCTAAATTCCTGTAGGGATAAGATTCCTTGAACAACTGGTAAGCTTTAGCTAAATCTACTTTCTTTTCAGCTATAATCAAGCCTAGTAACTCATGTGCAAGCACATCTAACGGCTTATCAGGTATTTGAATAGGCTCTATTTTCTCTTTACTTAGAAAATACTTCAAGACTAGTGCTTCTAAAGCATCATCAGTATTCTGTACAACAACTACTCCCCTACTAACTTCACCTATTCTATGCCCGCTTCTACCGACTCTCTGTACTAGCTTCGATACTTGGCGCGGCGAATTATACTGCACGACAAGATCTATGTGCCCTACGTCTATTCCAAGTTCAAGCGAAGAAGTACATATAATTCCCTTAGCTTTGCCTGTTTTCAGCATTCTCTCTGCTTTCGTCCTACTTAGAACAGATAGGCTTCCATGGTGAATATGTATAGGTAGATTAGGGTCCCATAGCTTAAATCTACTGGAAAGTAGTTCTGCCATAGGTCTAGTGTTAGTGAAGATGAGAACAGCTCTGTTTTCTAAGACTAGTTTCTTAATGAACTTTAGTCTGGCGAAAGCATCCGGCCTCAAGTAAAGTTTACTTGCTTCTTCTTCGTCTCCTCGAGAAGGCTTAGGGTACTCGACACTTACTTCTATCTGCTTAGCTACCGGTACGTAAACTACTTTACATTCTTTGCCGCAGCCCACTAAGAACTCCGCTACTTCGCTGGGATTGCCTACAGTAGCTGAAAGCCCTATTATCTGAGGCTCGCTTCCCGTTAGCCTAGTCAGCCTCCTTAAGAGCACAGCTAGCTGAACTCCTCTTTTACTCGAAGCAATTTCATGTACTTCGTCTACTATAACCCATTTAACCGAAAGAAGACTCTTTTTGAGAAGCTTGCCGAGGAAAAGAAGCTGAAAAGTCTCTGGAGTCGTTACGAGCACATCTGGCGGGTGAATTGCCTGGAAACGTCTCTCAGAAGCACTTGTATCGCCGTGGCGGACAGCTACGCGGAAATCTAGCTTTCTAAACCACCACTCAATACGCTCAAGAATATCGCGGTTGAGAGCTCTCAGCGGAGTAATATAAATTAGCTTTACTCCAGGCCTCCGCTCTTCACGCAACATTAAGTCAGCTACAGGAATTACTGCTGCTTCTGTTTTACCTGTTCCAGTGGGAGCAACTATAAGCACATTATGTCCTTTCAATATAAGCGGTATAGCTGCTTTCTGTGGAGGAGTAAGCTCACTAAACCCTCGTTCCTCAATAAGTTTTCTTACGAGAGGAGTAAACATGTCTAAAACACTAGACACTACTAACTAATACACTTAGACTCACTTTAACATTAACCTTAAAGTACTCAAAGTAATAGCCTATTTTCGACCACTAACTCCTTAGAAAACACTAACATCTTACAATTTATGTGCTTTCCTTTAAAGACCCTTAAAAATTCGTAATCTAATAAGTCTTCAATTTATTAGCTAGCTATTCTTTTATTGATTAATATCAAAGGAAATAAATTTAAACTTGACAGAAGATCTTTGCTATTATTCTATGAGCCTTTGCTTAAGTGCTTTCTTTATTTCTTTTACTATTGTTTCCGCGATTGGCTTTGCTATTGTTTGTGATGCTCTCCAAATTTCTAATCCAATTATGTTTCCATTCTCATCTACGTCTGCATATATATCATCATTTAGCGGCACTGTTTCACTAGCCTTTTTCTCTGGATAGAGATCTATGTAGAGAATATCATATTTTTTGTCATAACGTACTTTCATAATTCCACCCACCGCTTTTTCTTAATTTTTCTTGATACTATTTTCTCTACTCTAGAGGATTTATATGCTGTCACTACTTTATAAGTTTCTTCTTCTATGTCACAAACTACAATTATTGACTGTGAGTCCAGTTTCTTTTATAAATATTAAGTACTTGGTTTCGACATCCAATAAGATTTTATCAGGCGAATCTAACGCATTTAACACTGTTTCTTCTTTTATCGATCTTTTTAATAAACTTTCTATTGCATGCGATGTAAATACTATATTAAATGTTCTCTTAAATTTGTCACGAAAAGAACGCTCATCCATGCACTCTTATATCTTCATAAATTTTTATAAGTCTATGCATCATGTTTCTAAATGCTGAGTATTTAGTTAGTTCACTCAGTCAAGTTGGGCTTATAGATTATTTTGCTGTAATTAAATGGTAGTCGGTAGCCTTTCGCCGCCTTGATAGTATTTATCACTTTAGATGATTTTAGATAGTCTAGCAGCTTTTTAACATATTTCTTTTTTAGCGAGTTTAAGTGTACTGCAAAGTCATAGTTCTCCCACTGAATTGGTATATATTTGAGACCATATTTATCGGCGATGTATTCGAGAGTTAATCCTACTTCGGCTTTTCCGTCTAGTATGGCTTTTGCTACATCATAGTGTGTTTTTACTTCTAGATTGTAGCCTTTAACTATTTTTGGTATTGAGTAAGGATCTATATTTTTTTCTAATGCTTTCTTTTTTAATAGTAGATCAAAGAATGTTCTAGTACCCGAGCCAAGTATTCTGTTCACTACTTTAACTTTGCCTTCTAGTATGTCGTCTACTCCAGTGAACTTAACTGAAGGATGGTACACGAAGCCGAGGTTTCTTTCAAATCCTTTTATTACTATTACTTTGTCTTCAAGCCAGTATCTTTTGAGGAAGGGTATGTTGTATGTTTTTGTTTCTTCATCGTAGAGGTGTGTTCCAGCAATATCTGCTTCACCGAGCATTAGTGAGGCAAGTCCTCCAGCTGAACCTATCCATGAAACTTCAATATCTAATTCAGGGCATTTTTCCTTGAAGCTTTCTATTATTTCTTCGAGTATCGGATCATGGCTTCCTGCTAAAACTAAGTCTGGTGCTTTCGCCTCGCCAATAGCTTCTTCTTTTTCTACAAGTTTTCTATACTTTTCAAAATACTTTTCAAGAAGTTTTTCTCCTACTTCAGTTAAACTAGCTCCTCCTCTTTTAGCTCCTCCTCTGCTAGCTTCAATTACTTTTAGTCCTAGCATTCTTTCAAGTCTAGCTATTGTTTCCCACCCTCGTGAATAGGGTATTTTTAGCGCTCTACAAGCCGCTAAAATAGACCCTTTCTCTTGTATAGCTTTTAAAAGTAGTGCAGTACTTTTATTCATTATAATTTTATCTCTAAGCTTTACTACTAAGTCTACTTCAAACTGAAGCTCATTTAATACTTCCACAGTTATAAATAGTGTTTCAGCCTTATATCATATTGGATTAATAAATAATATATATCGTTGTCTGATATTGGATAACGATATGTCGAGAAAAATACTGGTCTTAGCAGCAGTAGTAATTGTAGCCATTTTAGCCACATACATGTTCTACAAGTACTTCTACTTATCGAGAAAAACAGTTGTAATAGTCTCAACCACAACAAGTCTCTACGCTACCGGACTATTAGACGCTCTGGCAGAGAAGTTTCAGGAAAAACACTCAAATATAGTGCTGAATTTTGTCGCAGTGGGCAGTGGAGAAGCCTTGAAGAGAGCCGAGAAAGGTGACGCTGACTTAGTTCTAGTCCACGCTCCAAACTTGGAGAAAAAGTACATTGAGAAAGGAGTTATATTCAACAGAACAATTTTCGCCTACAACTTTTTCGTAATAGTAGGGCCTAAAGACGATCCAGCCCACATAGCTGGACTAGATCCAGTGGAAGCCTTTAAGAGAATTTTTGAAGCCGGCGAAAAAGGCAAAGCACTATTTGTTTCTAGAGGAGATCTCTCGGGAACTCATGTCAGAGAACTCATAATATGGAAAAAAGCGGGCCTAGACCCCCATGGAAGAAAATGGTACATTGAGTCGGGTACTGGTATGAGTGAGACACTAATGATAGCTAATGAAAAGAAAGCTTATACTTTATCGGATATAGGTACTTTCCTTAAGTTTCAAAAGCAGCTAAAAGAACTTAAAATACTTGCTTCAGGAGACACTATACTCTTCAATATTTACAGCGCATACCTAGTTAAAGGATCTAGCAAGCTGAAGGAAGCTTCTCTTTTCATAGAATTCCTTAAATCGAGCAAAGCACAGAAGCTGATAGCTAACTACGGTGTAAAAGACTACGGGATACCGCTTTTCTACCCTATTTCATCGAAGCCGCTAAGCTATTTAGAGAAAGCCTGGGAGCTATTAGCGGAAGGGAGCTATGAATGAACTAGTTTCTATTGTTTTACGCTCAATAACTGTTTCTGGACTAGCAACACTGCTAGCATCACTTTGGAGTATACCGCTGGCACTAGTACTAACAGTTTTTAAGACCCGTTTATCTCGAGTACTGCTAGATATCTTCAATTCTCTTGTCTCAATACCTACCGTAGTCCTAGGGCTTTGCCTGTACATGATTTTATCTAGATCAGGGCCTCTCGGCTTCCTAGAACTCCTCTACACACCTCTAGCTATTTCAATTGGTCAAGCACTGTTAATTACTCCGCTAATAGTGTCTGTTTTGTCAAATAGCTTGAGTAGAATAAAGGAAAATGTACTTGAAACAGCTTTTGCTTTAGGAGCAACTTCTAGTCAAGCCTACTTTGCTTTACTACATGAAGGACTTCCTCTCTTAGTAAGATCTATTCTAATAGGATTTAATAGAGCTATAGGAGAGCTCGGCGTAGCACTAATGCTCGGAGGCAATATTAGGGGCTACACTAGAGTAATGACCACAGCTATTGCACTTGAAGTAGTTAAAGGAAACTTTGAGCAAGCATTAAATCTAGGAGCCGTCTTCATAGTAGTAATAGTCTTGCTAACTATCATGATAAGAGCAATAGGTGAAAAATAAATGCAGTTAACTGAAGCTGCCAGCAAAGAAGCAGTTATCGTCGAAAACCTCTGGTTCAAGTACAGTAGAGAATATGTTCTCAAGGGAATATCATTTACATTTAATAAAAGGATATTAGTTATTGTAGGACCTAATGGCTCCGGGAAAACTACTCTCCTTAAATGTATGGGAGGCTTACTTAAGCCAACTAGAGGAAAAATCATTATATTAGGTAAAGACTTGTGGAGTGTAGATGAAAAAGAGAGACTTGAGCTTCGCAGGCAGATAATCTATGTTCACGAAAAACCCTTTTTGTTCAGAGGCACGGTGTACAGAAATATAGAGTATCCGCTTAAAATTAGAGGTATTTCTGCAGGCGAGAGAGAAAGAAGAGTGCTGAGTGTTGCAGAATCACTTGGCATAAAGCATTTACTAGAAAGAAAGTCGCGTGAACTGTCAGCTGGAGAAACGCGGCTAGTAGCTTTAGCTAGGGCTATTGTAGTAGAGCCTAAATACCTGCTACTCGATGAGCCTTTAGCGAACCTCGACTCTAAAAAAGAGTCTCTTGTGCTTAACTTACTTAAAGAAATCTCTAGTAAAACAAAAATAATTATAGCTTCTCATAGAAAACGCATATTTTCAATAGCAGAAAAAACATTTATCTTAGAAAATGGTGAGCTGAGAGAACTTGAGGTTTCCAGTATAGAGGGAAATATTTTATAGAAAGTTTCCCTTTATACTTAACAAATGAGCAAAGAATACGCTATAGGTCAAATAATAAAGGAATTTCAGGAAAAAGAAGAAGAAATTATAGAAAGAGAACTCAAAGTGCCTTTAGACTACACCTTTAGGAAAGCCATATCTATAGTCGGTCCTAGAAGAGCTGGCAAAACTTTCTACCTACTTTACCTATATCAAAAAATTAGGAAAGATAGTCCCTCGATCTTCTTTCCTCTAGACGACGATAGAATATATCCTCCTAGTCTAAAAGACTTAGATCTCCTACTTAAAGTCTCTCGCGAAATTCTAGGTAAAAAACCAGTATACTTATTCCTAGATGAAATTCAAGAAGTAGATTCATGGGAGCGTTTTGTCAAGAGAGCTGTTGAACGAGAAGGAATACTGGTTTACATAACTGGATCTTCTTCAAGGCTTTTATCTAAAGAAATAGCGTCTCTTTTAAGGGGGAGAACAGTAGTTTATGAAATTTTCCCGTTTACTTTTACTGAAGTACTTAAAGCGAGAAATTTGCCCTTAGGCAAGTATTTTTCATCAAGAGAAGAAGCAGCTATAAAAAGAGAAGCAGAAAAATACTTAGAATATGGAGGATTTCCTGAAGTAATTCTCAGAGAAGAAAAAGAAAAAATATTAAGAGAATACGCGGAAGTAATGTTCTATAGAGATATTGTAGAAAGATATAAGATCAGAAGAATAGATACTGTTAAACTATTCTTCAAAATAGTTTTCACTAGTTTTGCACGATACTTTTCAATTAATAAGGTAGCTAACTACATGAAATCTCTAGGACTTAGAATAAGCAAAAACTCTCTCTATAGCTACTTAGACTATATGAACGACGCGTACATAGCCTTCCCTTTAAGACGCTTCTCCTACTCGCTAAGAATAGTTGAGCAAAGTATTCCAAAAATCTATGTCGTAGATAATGGCCTCGCTAGAGTATACAATGTAATTACTCCCGAAATGCAAGGTCAATTATTAGAAAACTTAGTTTTCATGGAGCTTAGAAAAAGAGGATTTATTGAAAACGAAAACATATTTTATTATAAAATTAACGATAATGAAGTAGACTTTATTATAGTAGATAAAGGTGAAGTTAAACAACTTATACAAGTTACATACTACTTGAGATACGATGATAGAGAACAATGGAAAAGAGAAGTAAAAACCCTTGTTAAAGCTTCAAAAGAACTTAAATGCAAAAAACTGGTAATAGTTACTTGGAGTCAAGAAGACAAAATACTAGAAGATAATAGAGAAATAGAAGTTAAGCCTCTCTGGAGATGGCTAATAGACCTCAAACTACTCACTCGGAGCTCGAAATAACGTCATCAATTTCTCTAAGTTGACTTCAGCGTAAGTTCTCCACCCTAGCTTGAGTAAATCATTTTCTTCTTCAAGATAGCCTGCCTTAATGAACCTATCTAACGCTGTATTCACTCTCCATTCAGGAATTTTATCTTTAAGCAAGTTCACTATATTTTCTCTAGGAGCTTTTCCTCTGAGCGAGAGAATATAGATTATGGCTGTAGCTAGCACAGCAATATCGTCTATTCTCCAGCCACAGCTCTTAAGTTCCTCGGGCTTAAGCTCTTCTCTAACAACTAACACGAAGCGAGCTTCACTAAAATCTTCCTCGCTACTTATATCTAGTATTTTCCCGTCGTCGGTAACTGCTTTTATCTCGAGTCCTAAGTCTTCTAGCTTTCTTTGAGCTGCTCTCACTACTTCCATGTAGTTTTCTCCTAGAAGCTTCCTTAACTCGTATCCTCTGACGCCTGGTCTGCTTCTGCTTCTCAAGAAGAGAACCGCTATTAAGCGCTTAACTTTTTTCTCTAGTTTTCTTTTTCTCGGCAATTTTCTTCACCCACGTCTCGTAATTAAATACAAGTGCCACAGAATAATTTTCACTTTTTCTGCGAGGCTTCATTATTTTTATTTCTCCTGAAAGAGGATTTATTTTAATTGAAACAACTCCTCTGCTACATAAATGAGATAAAATAATCATGTTCTCTAAAGACCGCTCAAAACTCCTGTCGATAACTAAATCCCAGTAGTCAACTTCTTCTTTCTCTTCAAGAACTTCTTTAATCTTTTTCTCTAAAGTCTCAAGCTTCTCTCTAAAGTCTTCGTCGCTTAAAAACTCTAAATTCAAGGAACTTCTATCGAGCTCGTATTCACTGCTAAGCGAGAAATCTACTGTTTTAGGAAATTTCTTGAGTGCATCTAAGTAATTTAAAGCCTTCATTAAGGTAGAAATAGATGCTTGGTCTCTATAAGCAATAGGAGTCCAGGACGCGCAGAATTTCTCTGCTATTTCCTCAACACTCATCTGCTTTATTCTCGCTAAAGCAAAGAATGGACCGAGACTTAAAACAAGAGACTCATTTTGAAGCCATTCTTCCTGCTCCTTAATCAAGTCAACTATTTTGCATAAAGCCTCAATATCCACTAGGAGAACTTCATCGCCGTACTTTTCTAAAAGCAAACGCATTTTCTCTAAAAGCTCAGAGATATCGACCGTAAAGGGGTCTACACGCTTTCTTAATATATCTTCAATTAAGCTAACTATTCTGTCAAATTCTTTTATAGCCTCCTTCCACTCCTTTAACTTAAGTTCCCTCTTAATACTCAAACCTATTAGTAACTACAAATAGACATTAATGAGGCTTACGAAATGTTCTACAGCCTATTTCCAAAAGCCGGGTTTGTAGTTCTCAAGAAGTTTGAGGTATTAGCTTAAGACTACTGCCTCCTCGTTTATTTTCTTGAGAGGTTTAAATCGCCTTATTTTCCGCGCAGGAGTATACCTAGATGCTATTTCTTCACTTAACCTCTTTCCTACTAGCTCCTCATACGAGAACACCTTAATCGGTACAGCGAACCTTATACCAGAGGGAGGCGATACTAGTAGTGCTTCTCCTTTATCCAGCGTTTTTATTTCCTGTGAAGCCTCATCTAAATAAGGCGAATACTCTATTATGCGTGTGTAGTCTGGCTTAGTGGGCAGCGGGAGTATTATTTTAGTGAGGCTCTGTCTTATCACGGGCTCTATGAGTTCTCCGGGCATCTGCGTTATGTAGAGCGCGCCTACTTTGTATTTTCTTCCTCTCTTACTTATTATTGAGAAAATGTTTTCTCTAAGCTCGCCTGTTGAAGTAAGACTTGTTTTAGACAAGTATCTGTGAGCTTCCTCTACTGCTATAAGTACGTAGGGGAGTTTCTCCCAGTCTTCGGGAGCATGTTTTCTCAGCTTCTCATATGTATCGAATATTCTTCTAGCTGTTGCTGTCGCCAAAAGCTTTTCTTCGCCTTCAGTAGCATAAGGTATATCGATTAGCACAACGCAGCCTCTCATAGCAGCCCCTATTATGGCGTCAAGAGTATTGAATGGCGGAGCATCTTCTACAAATATATCTCCCGAGCCTAGCAAGTGTTTTAGCTTTCTTTTAAGAGTATTTATAGTGTTTTTAGCGGCAAGCTTCTTTACAAAGCGGTAAATCATGTCTGGAGGCGCTTCTAGGAGGAAGCTAAGCCAGTCTCTTTTCCTGAGCCTGTATATTAGCCAGAGCAGTTCTTCCTGTGGGTGAGTAAACTCTCCTGTTAGAGTAAAGTCATCTGGCTTAAGCTGATCATAGCCTATTGCTAGGGGATAAGCTTCTACTCTGCGCTCAATTTCAGCTCCCTTATACATTATGGTTACTTTCAGTTTACACGGCTCCTGTACGCGGGGAGTTACGTAGAGCAAGTAGTCTTCTGCTTCAGGCGCGTGGACAAGTCCTAGCTGAGCTGGACTAGCACCCTGAAAGTACTCGCTTTCACAGTCGAAGAGCACGAGGCTATATTTTCCTTTAGTTCTCATAATTGAGTAAGCTAGAACTTTACCTAGATTGCTTTTACCTGCGCCAGTGACTCCGCAGACTAGTATATGGTGAGGTATAGTTTTCGCTCCGTCTAACGCGACGATAGCTTCTGACGTCTTATGGCCTACTCTAATGTACCCTATCGGAAGGTCTCCTGTATCTAAGCGGAGCTGCTCTAAGTCGTGTTTATTAAGAGTTTCTACTTCACTAAAAAGAGGGGGAACTGTCGTGGGTCCGTGGACGTGTCCCTCAGAGTCTATTTGGCAAATAATAGTTGCTAGCGCTGTATCATAGAGCCTTAAGCCCTTGTCGTATATCTCGATGTTTTCGCCATCCTCTTTCTTCTTGCTGAGCCTAGCTATTTCGGCTTGAGTAAGCAGGCTCTCGGGCTTAAAGTCGTAGACTCTTAAAATGAATTTAGCGTACTTAGTGTCTACTTTTAGCAACTGTCCTCTCTCTACTAGAGCCTTTTCTTTTATCCTGAACTTTACTGTAGTGCCTTCAGCCCAGACTACAACACCTACTTTCATAGCTACCTCCTCCACAAGTAGCGCTCCTTGAAAGTCACGCTACGGACATCGGCAATAAAGTTCTTCAGTAAACCTTCCTCGTCGAGGAGCTCGAGAAAACGCATTCTCTCCATTTCTAGCTCTTCTTCACCGATTTTCGTCATATCGTGCACTCCTTTAGCTGGGTAAGGATAGCCGGGTGTAGCAGGATCCTGCAGATACGCTAGTTCGCCGAGAATATCTCCTATGTCTCTTGAAGCTAGAGCTTTTCTAGAAATATCTATTCTGAAAGCATGCTCTACGTCTGGATCAAGCTTAGCTACACATATGCTACCTAAGTACCATGGAGGGAGCTCTGACTCCCTGAAAATAGGGTAGTAGTACCAAGGTACTCCTCTAAGCCTCCTGTCGGCGAGGTGTAGAAGATACCCTATGAGGCTTTCTCCAGTATTTAGCTTCAGCTGGCTGGCTTTAGATACTCCTACGAGTATAGCTCCTCTACTGCTCAGAGTGTCGTCTAGTTTTTCGAAAAACTCTTTAGTGCTTTTACGGAACGCAGGTACAGCCATTAAGCATCTATCGAGTATACAGTAGTCTCCCGCTTTAAGCAAGTGAACTATGCTCAGCAAAGCCTCTATTTCTACGCGGAGAAGCCACTCAGCTGCCTCAAACTTATCCCATACAAGAGTTATTCTCTTAATAGGCTCTGGCTCCAGCACTTTTTCTCTACCAACCCACATTCCGGCGGCTACTTTAGCTAAAATAATTTTGAAAGTACCGCAGTCAAAGAGAATTTTCAGTCCAGCATCAACTGAAAGAACTCTCTTCGAGTGAGGAATAACTTCAAGTACTTTAAGCCTGCTAGGCCTAATAGGAAGACCAGTAATCCTCCTGTTTTTAACTTTAAGGACAGGGTATACTTCCTCTTCATTGATTAAGGCTTTAGCTTTACGCCTCAAGTAAACTAGCCTGAGTTTATCTAAAACCATGTTGATATCAGTTTTCACTACATCTTCTCTGAAAGCCCCTTGAAGCCTCACGAGAGAGAGTATACTGAAAGTATAATATAATTCTAATGAAAATCATAAAAAAGTGATGCCGTCGCATACCTGTGATAGAAACAGCTCCACCATAGATAGTCACATTTTTCTGATACTATCCCATGTAGGAACCCAAGGTGATAGTCACACAAAATAGTTACTGTTATGGAGACTTTAGTTACTGTCAGAAAAATATATATTAGTATAATGCGAGAATGTTACCGTAAGAATATATCTTTAACTGAGTGCTCCCCATGGTCGTAGTAGTGCTATACGTCTGTTTCAATCCCACACTGGCCTTAGATGGCTTTGAGTACTTGAGACGCTTAAAACCGATAGAGAAAGTATACATTCTTTACGACATGAAGAAAGACAGATATGGCGCAGTATCACGCAGAAATGCTAAAAAACTGTACAAAATACTTTCGTTTTTCAGACCACAGCCAGTGAAAGTAAATCCCGTCAGCTTCGAAAACGTTTTCTCTAAGCTATATCCGCTAGTACACAGCGAAGTAAGTGAAGGCAGAGAAGTATATATAGATATAACATCGATGCCTCCAGAAATGGTTGCCTGCGTCACTACTATCGCGCTCATGCACCCTAAAGTATACCTATACGTAGTGCCTACAATAGAGCGAGGAGAATTCATACCTGAGCCCGGTACACCTAAGTTCGAAGAATGGGTTGAGGAAAAAGACAATAAACGCGGCTTAGAGCCACTGCAGCTAATGCTTCCTGAAGAAAGATTAGAGCTTCTCGACGAAAACGAGAAGTGGCTCGCCGAGAAAATACTAATTACTCTCTACGAGAAAGGAGGAAAAGCGAACGCCATCAAAGACCTTATAGAGTGGTGTGGAGAAAATCCGCGAGACAATGTCGTGAAAAATAGATACAGCCGCATGATAGACGACTTAGTTAGAAAAGGACTAGTATACAAGCTTCACGCAGGCAGAGAAAAACAAGTATGTTTAACAGAGTTCGGCAGAATATACGCCAAGGCACTATATAAGATTTCGCAGAAAGCAAAACAAATTAAGCCTATACCTCTTGTCAGAAAATATTCTCCACGGATCTAGTTTCTTCCACGAAACTAGCTCTACTAAAGACACCATATGCTTTAAGAGATATCTACGCCGCTTCTCGCAAAGTTCTGAAAGCAGAAAATAGTATGCTCTTCTTCGAACACTATCTAGTTCAGTTTACACAAAGATGTATAACGTGCTCTATCCGAAGTTATATAAATAATAGCTAGCTAAGCACTCTGTGAGAGGATTATTTAAGGTACCTACAGGCGAATATAGAATAATAGAAGACCTTATTGCAGTTGAAGAAAAAGCTAGAGTATATGTAGATTCATCGCTTTGGTGTATTCACGGAGACTACAGCAAAGGAAAAATGTTTATCGACTCTTTATCAAAGCTAACAGCATCTTTCGTTCAATTACACCCAATAATGTTAGGATGGTTTGCAGATCCTCATTTCACAGACTCTGTTCCACCTAATCCAGCTAAAATAGTAGATATCTTGTCTAAATGTAATCCTTCTCTCTCAATACTTATAGGAGATATCGTAAACGGCTCTGGCGAATATAGATCACCTTCAGTCCAGGAAAACTGGTTTAGCTGTGCCTGGAACTATATGAAAGATAAGCTCCCTAATATGCTCTGGGTTAAAGGAAACCACGATGTGGACCCGGGCTGCCAGTACTATTACGAGTGGTGCGAAAGACTATGGTGCTTTAAGGCAGGAGCCTTCAAGATAATAGCCTTCGATACTTTCAGCGAAGAAGAAGTAATACCAGGTACAAGCCACTATTTTCTATCACTAAACGACTTACTGTGGCTTAAAAGAAGACTAACTGAAGATCCTTCAGCAAAAATAATTGTGGCTCACCACCCACTCGACCAGTGGTATCCTCACGCGGTAATGGTGTTTAAAAACACTAATATAGTCTGTACACTTACAGGACACACGCATAAAGTTCTCTACAATAATCTACAAAACATAGATGTCTTAATAAACGGTTCAGCAGGCCCCGACTCTAAAGAACCTTACGCTAGCCTAACTCTATGCTACAAAGACGGCACATGTTCTTCCGTAGCAGTAGGCGAAGTAAGTATAGTAAAGAAAACTGATAAAGAGTACACTATTAAAGTAGATAAAGTAAAGCCCTTTAAAGAAAAAACACTAGTTCCAATACGAATAGTAGAAAAACTTGAGGGAAAACCCATAAACATTATACTTATGTGTACTCCAGGCAAAGAAGAATACTTAGCTATAGATGAAACAAAAATAGAGTCTTCTACATCCTTCTACGTACTAGGCCAAGGCATTAAAGCAGACACAGAGCCCTATGATACGTGGACATGTTTCTGCAGAAAAACTTGGGTAAGCTATTATGCTCGAAACAAAACATTAAAATACTCTATTATCAAAAATAATAAGTAATAAAGCCTAGCAAATACTACTCATAGATACACAACATAAATTTTATATTTACAAGAAATATATGGAAATTACTTACTTTCAAATATTTAGTCAAACTTAAAACAAAACAGCATTAACACTTTGATAGCTTCAGAATATTTATATCTCCGAGACAACTAGTGCTCTCGGTGAATACTTTGCAGTCCGAAGTAATATTGAAAGTCGGAAAGAAGGGGGAAATTTATACGAGCAAAGAAGTTAGAAGAAAGGTAGGTATTAAAGAAGGCGGCAAAGTCAAAGCAATAGTTGAGAAAGGAAGACTCATAATAGAGCCTATTCCAACAATAGAAGAAGTTATTAAAAAACATGTTATTGAACTAAGTCCCGAAGAAGCAGAAAAATTAAGTGAAGAAATTCAGAAAGAGGAAGAAATTTATGGATAAGCTGGTTCTAGACACTATGTATCTTCTTCCACTCTTCGGAATAAAAATAAAGCTTAAAGACTACGATAAACTATTTCCATTACTACTCAAAAACTATACAGTTTTATATAACCCTGTATCGGTAATTGAAGCTAAGTGGATTATACTTAAATTATGCAAGAAAAATCCTTCAAAGAAAATAATACTTTTAGAAGCATTTAGAGAAGGTCTTAAGGCTCTCCTAAATAGTAATATAAATCAAACAATTTTAACTAACTCTACTATAGAGAAAATAGCTGACGATCTCTTACTGAAAGCGGAGATTAAAGACTACTTTGATAGAGTAATTTACGCTACAGCAACCTACTATCACGCTATACTGTTAACTGAAGATAAAGAACTCTTGGAAATAAATCATAAAGATTTACCTAGACCTAAGAAAATAATATCATGGAATACTGTAATTAGAATGTTTTAAATAACTATAAAAAGAACTAAAATAGTTAAGTGTTAACATAATGAGCTATTCAGCCAGTCGATATATTCTTTATTTCCTGCTATAATGGGTAAAGCTATTATTTCGGGAACCTCGTAGCTGTGCTTTTCTTTTATAGCGTTAATTAGTTCCTCGAAGTAGTCTATTCTAGACTTTATTACTAGAAGACACTCTCTGCTCTCCTCTACTTTTCCTTTCCAAACATAGACTGAGGATATATCTTTTATTATGTTAACACATGCAGCTAGACCCTTTTCTACAAGATAACGAGCTATTTCGGAAGCCTCTTTTTCACTAGAAGTAGTAACAAATACTACTATGTTTACTCCATTCATCACTATATTCTTGAAACTTTCTTCAAAAGTGTTGTGGAGTGAACTGTAAGCTATTATATTTCTGCCGCGTATTCTTTGGTGTGAACAAGAAGTGTTTCCTTATTACAGGTAGACCAGGTATCGGTAAAACTACAGCTATCTACAAGATAGCTGATATGCTTAGTAAAAGAGGCTATGTTGTAGGAGGCATGGTTACATTCGAAGTAAGAGAAAGAGGCAGAAGAGTTGGATTCAAGATAAGAGATCTTCTCGAAAACCGTGAGGGATGGTTAGCTCACGTAGAGTTTAAGTCTGGTCCTCGCGTAGGCAAATATACTGTTAACTTAAATGACTTGAATAATGTAGGTGTTCAGGCTATACTCAAGGCTGTCGAGAAAGCTGACGTAATATGTATTGACGAAATAGGGCCTATGGAGCTTTATTTGAGAAAATTTAAAGACGCTGTTCTCATGGCATTTGACTCCGGGAAACCAGTAGTAGCTACTATCCATATTAAAGCTGATAGAGATCCTTTCGCGAGATCTATTAAGAGGAGAAGTGATGTAGAGCTGTACGTTCTTAATTTAAGTAACAGAAATACTATTCCATCGCAGATATGTGAGAAAATACTGTCTCTTTTAGCTAAATAGTATCAAGTAACTGTTGGTATTTTAGCCCTATAGGCTAAGTCCAAGAAATCGTTTACTTGTAGCCCAGCTAGTTTAGAAGCTGTTCTGAAGTCTCCTGTCTCAATATAGTATATTAGGGCGCTTTTAATGGGTTCTGGTTGACTATTAATAAAATTCCAGTCAGCACGCTTACGCCTAATTTCACGAGCCTTTTCTACATACTCCTTAACAGACTTCACAAGTTCTATTTTCTAACTAGAAGTATTTTAGCTATTCGTTAAATTTAACAGGTATTTAAATGCACGAGAAATATTGTTTCGCGGCTTTTGATAGAAAACAGCATACATAATGCTCTTAACTTTATTTACTCTCCTAATATACTTGCCTATAGCTCCTTTATTTAGTACAAAAAGTGTTGAAAGCAAAGTAGATGTTAAGGACTTACCTAAATTCTTCACTAAAGCAGCTTAATTTTAAACTGCTCTAAAACTACTTTAAGTAAATCATTTAAAGAAGAAATCGTTCAAGTGAAGCTGTGGAGAAAACTCTACTAATAGTTCTTAACTATTGTCTAGTCAGAGAAAAATCGTTAAAATAGGATTTAATATAGTTTGTGTACACTATTTACGTAGTATGGCTCTACTAGAATATCTCGAGAAAACAGGTGTTAGACTTTTTCACATAAAGCTTCTAGTAATATGCTTTACTGTCTATGGGCTTGCAGCAATGAACATTATGCTTATTTCAGTAGCGTTACCTGTAATTAAATCCGATTGGAAACTAGATCCGCTTGTAACTGGAATAATTTTAGCTTCAGGTTTTTTGGGAATGTTTATTGGTGCAGTAATGTCAGGTTATTTATCTGATGTTATAGGTAGAAAAAAGACTTTAATTATTATGGTCACTATTTCTTCGCTTTTTACTGCTATGAATGCTTTAGCGCTAGATCCTGCTACACTTTCTTTACTGAGAATTTTAGCTGGAGTAGGATTAGGAGGTACACTGATTTTACCAGGAGTATATTTGGCGGAGTATATTCCTAGTGAATATAGAGGAAGATTTGTTGGATTAACTGAAACAGCCTGGGTTTGGGGAGTTCTTGCAGATATTTTAGCAGGATACTTTATTATTCCAGCCTACGGTTGGAGACTTACTTTCTGCATAGCTCTCGCGCCTCTAGCTCTGCTCCCCTTTATTGTGAAGCACCTTCCAGAGTCTATAAGATATTTGCTTGAAAAGAAAAATATTCCCGAGCTTAAAAAAGTTTTAAAAAACTTAGGTCTTCCTGTAAACAATTTAAAATATATTGAAATAAAGTATGTTAAATTGACTTTTATTAAGGCTCTTCAAGAACTATTCAGCGTAAAATACTGGCATAGGACTCTTTTACTGTGGATTCTCTGGTCTTCGCTCATATATACTTACTATGGAATTTTTCTATGGCTTCCATCGATATACTACAGCAAACTCGGCTTCAAGATAATAAAAACTCTTGAATGGACTCTCATAGTTACGTTGGCGCAAATTCCAGGCTACTATAGCGCAGTACTTTTACTTGATAAAATTGGCCGTAAACCTCTTTTATCGACTTACTTGATTATAGCTGGTTTAGCGTGCTTGGTAATGAGTACTGCACATGACATAAACTCGATTCTGCTCTGTAGTATTGTTATATCCTTCTTTAATTTGGGTGCTTGGTCTATTCTCTACGCATACACTCCCGAACTCTATCCTACAAGAGTCCGAGGTACTGGAGCTGGAGCAGCAAGTAGTGTTGGTAGAATAGCTGGTATACTGGCTCCAGCTGTAACCGGGTACTTAATGGTTATTGCTGGAGAAGAATTAGTGTGGGCTTTTGCTGTATTTGCACTAGTTCACTGGATAGCTGGTTTCGCTATAATACTGCTGGGTGAAGAAACTAAAGGCAAGATACTTGAAGAAATAGCCGAGTAGTTCTATAAATGCTTGTTTATTTATAGAAATGTGCTTAAGCCTAGAGAAAGATGCATTAGGGCTGTAGAACACGAAGTACCTGATAGAGTTCCTCTAGTTTTGAGAATTAGGCCCGAGCCTTTAGAGAAGCTTAAGGAAGCTCTAGGTGTTAAAGATTATGATCACTTAGTAAAGGTGCTTGGAGTAGATATTGTAGGCACTGGTATAGGGCTTAAAGGAGGTTTTGAGCCTGAAGGCAAAGTTGAGTGGAAGGAAGAAGGCTATGTCGTTAAACGTATGGGCGATAAAGAAATTAGGAGAAGTATTTTCGGCTATGAGACAATATGGGTTCCTGGGAAAACTCACACATATACTTACTGCAAGTATCCTCTTCAGCACATGTCTCTCGAAGAATATCCTTGGCCCGAAGTTAGAGAAGAAGACTACGATAGAGTAGTAGAGTTCAAGAATAAGTATGAAGACTACTTTGTTTACGGCGGTGTTTTACAGTGTTTTGAGACTGCTTGGAAGCTTACAGGCTTTAATGAGTTCTTGAAGTTAATGATCATTGAGCCGAGTAAAGTAGAGTATATTCTTAGCAAACTATATAAGATAGCCGAAGAGCAGGCTAAGATTCTTCTTGATGCTGGTGTAGACGCTATAGTTAATGGAGATGACGTGGGTATGCAGAAAGGAATGATTATTTCTCCAGCTATGTGGAAAAAGTATCTTAAGCCGATATACGTTAAACTAGCAAATTTGGCTCACAAGAGAGGAGCATACTTTGTTTTTCACAGCGATGGCTGGATAGAGCCTATTATACCTGATTTAGTTGAAATAGGTGTAGATATACTGAACCCTGTTCAGCCCGAGTGCATGGATGTCTATAAGCTTAAAGAACTTTATGGAGACAAGCTGTGTTTCGACGGAACAATATCTATTCAGAGAACAATGCCTTTTGGTACTGTAGAAGATGTGGTGAGAGAAGTTAAAGAGAGAATAGAGAAACTTGGACCGACAGGTCTTATTCTAGGCCCTGGTCACTCTCTTCAGCCAGAAGTTCCTGTAGAAAATATTATTGCCTTATATAGGGCTGCCCACAAATACGGAGTATTTAAAACTATTTGAACTTAATGTTCTTTAGCTCTGCTACTAGAAGAAAAAGCACAAGAGGAATTCTTCTCTTATTTAAGTCTAGTTCTTCTCTATCCAAGAGGACTATTTCCTTTATCTTGCCTACAGCTGATACTGTTTCTTTGAAAGGACTCCATGTTATTTCGAATCCCAGCGGCTTTCCATCGACCTTCACCATTAAGTCTACTTCAGCTCTATTTCTCCAGTAGTAGACTGTATTCTCGTATACTTTCCTCCAGTCAATTAGCCTCAGTATGTGGGCTATGGCCGCTGCCTCAACTACATGCTCCTTTTTAATAGTGACGTCGCACCACTCCGAGAAAACAGTGTAAATAAACGGATCTATGAAACAGTATTTTCTCTCTTTCCTAGGAACTGGCTGTAGCCTGTATGGGTCTATGTATCTTAAGGCGATTAAGAGAAATAGATCTACTGCAAGCTGAATATATTCTTGGCACGTTGCTTTACTTACTCCCGCCTCTCTCGCAATTTTACTAATGAAATAGGAGACGGTGCTGCTTGAAGAAGATATGTTGAAATATCTTTAAATACTCCTATATTTCTTCCCGCTCTCTCTACATCGTATCTAATTGAAGCAAGTAAGCTTTCCGAAGCCCCTTTTTCTTCTCCAAAGCGCTCTAGTATGGAGAGAGGATATCCTCCGCACTCGATATACTCTAAGAAAACCCTGTTTAGTTCATGTAAGTAAGGCTCTATGAATAAACATGCTTCTAGTACTTCATTTAAATTTCTTGCCTTTACTT
The DNA here is from genome assembly GCA_003649445.1 of Thermoprotei archaeon. The sequence continues at coordinate 21,047 of QMRV01000034.1, forward strand.
TAATCAAAGTATGCTTAATTTCGCTGTAAAGCTTTCTATTAGCTACCTGTAGATATTCTTTAAAAGATAGAGGAAGAAAGAATATGTCCTTGCCTAATCTTCTTCTGCCAGGAAATCTTTCAGTTTCTTTGAGTAACTTCATGCTAGATGATCCTGTTAAAAATATGTTGACATTTTTGAGAGCCCCTGTGTCAATTAGATACTTTATTGTTCTCCACCATTCTTTAACCATGTTTACTTCATCTAGAAACATTACTTTTGATTCCTTAATACCCCAGGCTTGAGCGAGCCTTAAGTAGCTTTGAATAACTTCAAGTAATTCTTTGTAGTCACTTATAAGATCACATCTATAATAGAATATTCTTCTAGCATCTATTTTATTCAATAATTTGCTTACAGCTATTTTAATTCCAGTAGTTTTACCTACTTGCCGTGGACCTATTATGAAATTTAAATGAGTCCCTTCATCTCTAATAGAGCTTACTATAGTATTTACTTCCGAAGGCACCCACTTTACTTTCCTCTTAAGCCACTTAGAGTAATCCGGGTCTTCTTCTATACTTCCAGTCTACCAGGGGTTTACAGAATTTATAAACATCTGTTCACTATCACTGAACAAGAATATTTAAATCTAGTTTTCCGAAAGCAAACAATATATCAACTTACTCCTCTAGAAAACTAGAAATGAAACACCCCGACTTAGTAATTAAGCCTTCTCCAATCATAGCCTCGTTGTGCTACTCTATATTCAGAATAGAGCCTTACACTAGCTGCAGCTTCGGGTGCGTCTACTGCTATGGAAAATGGTATTTAAGTGAAACAGCGCCAAGACCTATAAAAGAGCACATTAAACTATTCAATAAAGTAGCCAGGAGAATAAAGAAATATAACTTACACCCTTACCCCTTTAGACTCTCCACTCTAGTCGATCCCTTTCAAGAAATAGAGAAAACACATAAAGTAAGCTACTTAGTGCTAAGCGTAGCTCTTAGACACGAGTACCCGATTATAGTGAATACTAAAAGCACACTAATAGCAGAAGATCCTTGGATAACAGTTCTCAAAGAACTATCGACAAGAAATCTACTAGTAGTTCAATTTAGCTCGGCTTCCCCCTTCAAGATAGAAGAACTTGAACCTAAAGCCCCTTCATTTACTGAACTATTAGACTTAGCTAAAAACCTCTCTCGTGAAAAAGTACCCGTAGTATTTAGATATCAGCCACTTATCCCCGGATTAAGCGATATACCTGAAGTAATAGAAGATGCTTTCCGGGAACTAAAAAACGCTAATATAAAACATGTTATTGTAGAGTATTTAAGAACAAACATAGATCTGCTAAACCTCTTCAAAAAAACACGCACTAGACAAAACACCTTACACTCTCCACTGGAACGCCTACAGCGCATACTCGAAAATAATAAAACCTCCTTTAAGCTACAGAAAAGAAAAGCTTCTTGAAATAAAGAGTATAGCACGTGAAATAGGAATCAAAATAGCTACCTGTAAAGAACCTATTTTAATAGACAATACACCAGACTGCTGTAGCTTTTACCTCTTCTCAAAATACCTGAAAAGAACTACTCTACGCGAAAAAGACAGTCAGTCAGCAGAAGTATTAGCCTATCCGCAGTCAAACATTAATTTAGAAAAATATCCTAAAGTCATTAAAAAGGCTTTAAAATGGTATAATAGGGTTCTAAATAAAATAATTGAAAATAATCAAATCAAAATACTTGACTTCAGGTAGCAGATACTACACAAATACCAGCTACAGTCAAAATTATTCCAAGAGCCCTCCTCCTACTTATTTTCTCGCCGAAAATACTCCAAGAGAACATAGCCGAGAATATAGGCGATGAAGCCGATATAGTAGCAGCAACAGAAACTTCACCTAATTTAAGTGAAAGAAGCCACAGAAAAACTCCAATAAAGTCTGAAACAAGACCAGCTAAAGAAGCCGAACCCACATACTTTAACTTAATGCTAACTCCACTCAACTGTCCTAAAGCTGCGGGAGTCATGAAAATAAAAGCAAAGAATACTCGAAGAAAAGAAAGTACTAGAGGCCCACTTCTAGCCAAAGCTATTTTAAACAAAACAGTATTAAGCCCCCAAATAAGCGAAACAGCTAAAGCAAGCAACATTGGGGCGAGAAATTTACCCCTCTTACCTTTTTCAGCGAGAAGCCTTATTCCAATTACGACAAACAGTGCTCCAGCTACGTGCTCTATTTTAATAGGAGACTTAAGTAAAATAAAGTTAAATAACATTGCTGAAAGCGAGTAAGTGTTTACTATAGGGTGTACTAAACTAATGTCTCCTATCGAGAGAGCCTTTATGTAAAGAAACCATGCAATAAAGGGTCCTGTTAAGCCTATGAAAGCCACTAAAATAAGGTCATTCAAACTTATTGAGACAAGCTCGCTCCAAGCAAAAACCAATACAATTAATCCCAGCGTCAGACTACCTGCAGCCGCCTTAATGTAGTTCACTAAAATAGGCTTAATTCCTCTAGTACTGTGCTTAAGAAGTATTGCTGCAGCTCCGCTAGCTACAGCCGAAGACAATGCGGGCAAAACTGCCTCGTAGCTGCTCATATTACTTCCTTCACTTAACGCACTATCTATTTAAATTACTTAGCTCCGCTGTCCACAGAGCGACGCCGACCTGCCCTAAAAATCAATTTACAAGCGAAAGACTGAAAAAGCTTACTGAAGAGTTTTTATTTCCTCCGAGTTACTATTTATACGTGGTAATAGTATACAACAAGCCTGCAGAAATACCAGTCGACAAACTGGTTCAGCTACTCTTTGTCCTAGCAATAACATCTATAGGTAGCTTCGCAATAGTCGTATTGTTTATACCTGTTCCCTTTCAGGAACTAGAGCCACTTAAACTGCTATTGGCCGTAATAGTCGGTATAATACCGATAATAGTAGGACTAAAAGTAATTCAGAGCTATACAAGTGGCATAATAGGTGAGAAGAAAGTAGCTGAAGAACTAACTAGACTTCCAGATAGATACCATGTATTCTTTAATGTTTACATTAAGGACGCAGGAGATATAGATGCAGTAGTAGTGGGACCTACAGGAGTTTTTGCTATTGAAGTAAAGAGAATAGCTGGAGGAACGCTTTTCGTCAAAGATGACCAGTGGTATGTTAAAACAAGCCACGGAGTAAGACCCTTAACGACAGACCCAGTAAACCAAGTCAAGAGAGCAGCTACATTTCTACATAAATTTATTCTAGGTACATGGGTCGACGCGGTAGTAGCTCTAGTAGACTGTAGATCAGAGGTATATGAACATAGAAGCGTTAGAATACTTAAAGCAGAAGAACTCCCCGCATTCATATCAAATAGACCTATGATACTGGGCGAAAGAAGTATTAAAGAAATTGTAGAAAAGCTCGAAAACTACATAAAAGCAACTCAAATTATAAGATAATTATTACTCTCTATAACTCTTAATTAAGTTAGTTATCTCTGGAACAATCTTACTGGCCTCTTCAACCATTCTTTTCACAAGTTCTCTTATTTCCCATTGAGCCGTATTACTCAGTCTCAATTTAGCTATATGAAGCAATTCTCTTAAGTTCACGGTCATTATTAAAGCAGTTTTAATAGCCTGAGGTATAATAAACCTAGCATCTTCTTTTCTAACACCTTTAGCTAAAAGTCTATAGTATTCAGCTAAACTCTCTAAGTAGCTTCTAGCTAAA
>QMRV01000035.1 GCA_003649445.1 Thermoprotei archaeon
ATAAGATTAGTAGGAGTAAAGAAAATAACCTTGATTACACGAAAGCCTCCCAAAGCACTAAAGTATTCTCAATACTTAACCAACAAAAAGATACAAAAACCTACACTAGTATACGAGGGACCTCTTTGAAGATACTAGCTGTATCAGATATACACTACGAGAAAGAAGGCGCTGAAGACCCAGAAGACACTGAAGCCTGGAACTGGCTCTTATCGATAGTAGATTACCATAAACCAGACCTTATAGTAGGCTGCGGAGACTGGGGCTCTGCCATAAACACGCAGGAATTCAAGGAGCTCTTATCTAAAACGAAAGTCTACACTATTTACGGAAACCACGAAAACCTCAAAGTACTATCAGAACTTAAAAACCGTGATGGGACTCCAGTGCTTTTACAGGACTGTGAAGTAGTCGAGTTTAATGGAATAAAGATTGGCGGAATAAATGGCATCATTGCCTTGAGGAGGAAATCGAAGAAAGGTGTCCCGCGTAAAAGACCCGAGGAATTCGTAGAAGCAGCATACTGTCTAGCTGAAAAGAAAGTAGACTTACTACTGATCCACGAAACCGTCCCTTTGCCAGAGTACAGAGGCTTAATAAGATTTCCAAGCTACTTGAGCGCCGTAGTTGAAGCAATAAAAATTGCTGCACCACGCCTCGTGGTCAACGGCCACATACACATAGACCAGGGCTATACTTTAAGTAGAATAAACAACATAATGTACCTCAGAGTAGATTCTTCTCAGAAGAGCCAGCACTACGCAGTACTCGAAGAAAACTACATAGAAGTGTGGCGCGACTTGACGCCGCTAGAGAAAACTAGCTTTCCTCTTGTTCTGCACTAACTTCTTTCTCTTCTTCAGTCTTCTTCCACGCAAGAGGACAGAGGGACTTATATAGGCAGTACTGGCATTCCCACTCGTATCGCGGAGACTTTTTCTCAATAAAGAATTCTCTCGCAATTTTAGCTACTTCTTCGTCTGAAAGAGCTTCTTCAGCAGAATAATATATTTCTCTCACGCCGTAGGGCGTCAAGTAAACGAGCCTTCCGTTTTTACCGAGAATATTCATGTATATTTTGAGCTGAAGCTCATGGTGCTCTAACGGTATTTTATCTAAAGGCATCGAAGTATACTTTAGCTCGACGACTTCATCGTCGAGAACTACATCAGGGCCTGCGTGAATCTTATACTTCACTCCCCCGCCGTCGACGAATTCTTTAACGTAATAGTGGTCTGGCGGAGGATAGCCCTGTAAAGCCACTTTAATTGTAAAGTCGAAGAGTAGTCCTAGAAGCATGTTTATGTTTGTTGGTATTGGCTTATAGAGACCATATTTTTTATCGAAGAGAGCTCTAGTATAGCAGTGAAGAATAGTAGTTACTGGAGCACTATACGGTTCTTCTAAACTTATAGATGATACTATCTTATCTATTATTTCTTTTTGAGCCTCATATATTTTATCTAGAATCATTGACCACACTTTATTCTCATCTCTCATATTTACGCTCCCCACTATGTGTCCTAATACTAAAGTGTTTAGATAAAATTAATATTTATCAGCTCCTATTTACTATCATGACCGAATATCTGTCTAATCCTGAGAAATTCGTTTTAGCGTACCTCTGGTACGAGTACGGCGGCGCCCTCTACTTCAGTAGGGGTGGAGAAGATCCAGAGAAATTCCTTGCTAAATCGATTCTCGACGAGTTGATTAAAGGCAGGCGTCCACATAACTATGATAAACTTCTCGAGAAACTAGCAGCCGCATTTAAGAAACTCGCTGAGTACTGGATGATAGAGCTGTCTGGATACGAAGTAAAGTTAACTAGCTATGGGCAGCAGGTAGCAGGAAGCATTGGTAAAAGTGAGTACGAGAGCCTTAAGAACCTTGTAGCCCAAGGTAAGATTTAAGATTTTTATTTATTTGCTAATATAGCTAGCTATAGTAAGCAGTATTAATGAGAGTACTATTAATAGAGTAGAGGCGAAAAGCGCTGTCGGTATAGCAAGTGCTTCTACTAAGTTTACTACAAGAGTAGATATTGTTATATGGTCTCCCATAACGAGAAATGTCGCTCCTGTTTCCCCAAGTGAGTGAGTAAAAGCTAAGAGTCCTCCAGCTATAAGCCCTCTCTTTATCATAGGTATAGATACTGTCTCTAAGACATCGTAGGGATTTGCTCCGAGGGTCCGAGCTGTCTCCTCATAGAGCTCTACTTCGAGTTCCTCGTAGGAAGCCAGCCCTGTTTCAACTATTACTGGCACGGAGAACACTATATGAGTGAGTATTATCAGCCATATACTGGGCTTTAGCACATTTAGGCCCAGCGGACCCCACAAGAGAACCATTGAGAGGCCCAGCGCGCTTGTAGGAACTACTAGAGGTATTTTAAGAAGAGCCCGTATTACTTTCCCCAGTCTCGTCTTCTTAATAGCCATTATCGTGACTACTGCTAAGTAAAGCGAAATAAGAGTAGCTGCTGTCGCTGCAATTAAGGAAGTAGTCATAGCCTTGACTATTAACGAGTAGTAGTTTGAAGGTCCGAAAAGCTGGTACAGTATACTTCCTTCGATCCTCCCTGTGTAAGGATCTCTACTCCAGTACTTGACAGTTAGTATGATCAGTGATATTATGGGCATGACTACTACTGTGAAGAGAAAGAATATTGATGCGGCATCTTTGAGTACCGAGAGTTTGCTCAAGATTTTTCGCTCAGCTAGAATAATTTTGAACTCTAGTTTCTTAGGCACTCTGAATCCTCTAATGCTTCTTCTCTTTTCTACTAAATACTCTACTGGAAGAATCATGAGTAAAGCCGTCGCAACTAGGAGTGCTCCTAGAAAAGCAGCTGGCGCTAACTTACCTTCAAGCTCCCACTTAACTATAGCTATTGACGCAGTAGTAGTTACTCCAGCAACAACCATCGTGGCTCCCGTTTCACCAAGAGACCTCGCAAAAGCCAGTACAGAGCCAGAGAAAACACCCGGCAAAATAAGCGGAAAGACTACTTTCCGGAAAGTCGTTAGAGGCGAGGCACCGAGAGACTCTGAAACGATCTCGTATCCTCTCTGAAGGTCTACTAGTGAAGCAGATACTGTTTTCACTATATAGGGGAATGTCAGAGTTACATGGACAATAAGCATTAGTGCAGGTATATTGACTACCGGAACTAGCGTATCTACTCCTATTCTAAAGCCTAATAGCACAGGAATACTCTCTACTGCAGTCCATGCGATTAGCGTAGCGAAGCCGAAACCCGATGTAGGTATTACTAGCGGCAGTAGAACAAGGTTTTCTACAATACTTTTCCCAGGGAACTTCTTTTTAACAAGCAGGTAGGCTAGCGGTATGCCTAGAACAAGGTCTACTGCGAGCGTGGTTAATGCTAGTTTCAGCGAAAATAGAAGGTATCTTATAATATAGTAGAGGTACGTGCTGCCTATTAGCGGGTGATTAAATATTTCTGTATAGACTTCCTTCCAGTTGACTACAATGAATGTAAACAGGTAGAAGGGTGGAAAAAGCACGAAAACTACTATAGTCAGCAGAGCTAGCCCTTGAATTAGCTTGCTCTGAAAGTATCGCACGAAAAGCTAATTTATTCAAATTATTAAAATTTGCCTTTAGAGTCTACATTATCTAAATCCCGGTATTTACTAGTAAATACTGTCTGTCTCTATCCGGCTCCAGGGTTCTTGACTTTCTCCCATACTTTGAATAACGCCTCCATTACTTCGCCTCGCGGAGGCTCAAATACTTTTACAGGTATTTTATAAGATACACCGTTTTTCTCATTAAATATCATCGGGTCTAAGGGAACCAGCATGTTCGCAGGCCTAAAGCCGTGCTTCATTGCGAGCTTCTGTATTTCGGGCTGAAGCAAGAAAATTAAGTACTGTGATGCAGCAAATCTCTGCCAGTAGTCGACCCACTCTGCGTCAAGTATTACAAAGGGGTGGTCGCTTAGTAGTGTTCCGTACTTAGGGTATATGGCTACAAGTCTATCTCCCCACTTTTTCTCGGCTCTGAGCGCGTTATCTATGACTATGTTCTCGTAGACTCCAAAGAACGTTATAGCGCTCGGTCCATTGTCCGCAGCCCACGTTCCGAAGAAACCTGTACTTTTTCCGTAGAAAACTGCGTGGCTTTCTATAGTCCTCACTATTTCGAGCACAGTTTCGTTGAGGAGATCTTCTACAGTGAGCTCACTTGGAGGCTTTCCGACTGCTTCAGCAAACTCGAGTAAGACGGTCATTGTTCCGCCGTTACTTAGAAGAGGATCGGGGTGGCCCCACTTAAAGTCTACTCCTTCTTTCGACAATCTGTAGAGGTCCATGAAGCATGTCACATTGTATTTTGTTGCTAAACTTTTCCAGCCAGCTATAACTATAGGTGAGACTACTAGTGGAACCCACTCTGTTGCAATATCTTTACCATACTTCTTTTTCCAGAGCATGTTGAAGTAAGGCACCCATATACTTGATGCAGGACTCCATATTGTTGGCCTAACGCTTCCCTGCATCATCATATTTATTGTTTCGTGAGTTCCTGCGGCAATTAACTTGACTTTAATTTCAATACCGTATTTCTCTTTAAACCATTCTTCAAAAAGAGGCGTTACTTCCTCTAGCCAGCTGCTTTTTTCGCTAGAAAAAAGGAAAACTATTTCAATTTTTTTAGGTACTCCGGTTATTTGTCTGCTTCCTTCGCCGAACCCGTAGAAACTCATGAGCGCTATGTTTACCAGAAACCCTATGACAATACCTGTTGCTAATAGAAAATAGCCTCGTTTAGGAATTAAGCCCATCGAGTCTAGTAACGAATCCTATTCTTAAAATTTTTGAGTAAAAATGTTTAGGCTGACGACACTACGTATTCTCTTATGTTATCGCAGGTATCTTCGCACTTATCAGTCATCATTTCTATAGCGTCGATAGCGTGGAAGAAGAGAAGAGCTTTTGAAGTAGGTATCTCTGAGCACTTTTCGCTGAAAAGTTTTCTAAAAGTTTGATACAAGTCGTCTACTTTTTCTTCAAGTTTCTCTACTTCATCACATAGATTGAGTGTTTCAAAGGGATCTTCAAACATAGCCTTTATGCAGTCTCGAGTAGCCTTTACAGTAGAGTATACTTCATTGAGCATAGCCAGTATACTATCAACTATTTCCGAACTCACTTTGACGGAGGCTAGAGCTATTATAAGCCTCGCACTTTCAAGACACCAGTCTGCGACCCAGTCTATTTGTCTAACTATTCTAGCTAAATGTACACGCACATGTGGCTCTAAAGCAGTACTTGCCGCAAGAATTCTCAGCACATCACGCCTAACGATATCTGCTTCGTGCTCCTTGTTATGAATTACCGTAAATAAGGCTTCGTCTATTTCATTTTCTTTAATCCACTTAACAATAAAATCTACTAAGTACTTAGCTGTCTCCTCTACAAGCTCAGCATGCCTCAAAACTTTTTCGCGCACTTCTTTCTCCCTGCTAGTCTTAAACCATCTGGCCAGCTTACTCATATGCTATCGCCTTTTCCAATCCCTCTATAGGATATTTGAATACAAAAGCCTTATTTATATCTAAATATACTCTAGACCCCTCTTTAATCCACATACCTTCTCTGCGCGGTACCTTAATTATCAAGTTCGCTCCATCTACTTCGACAAAAACTCTGTAGTATTTTCCCACAAAACTTACTTCGAGTGCTCTGGCTTCAATAGATCCCCGGCTACTATGGACTGTTGCGTGCTCGGGTCTAAATGCTACAACTACTTTGTCGCCTTTACTGAACTTTTTCTCTATCTTTAAGCTCAGCTTAGTGAAGCCTAAGTCTACTGTAAAAGGCTCTTCTTCGAGTACAACTCCTTCGATGAAGTTGGCTTCACCTCCAATAAACCTGACTACGAAAAGTGACGCAGGCTTCTCGTAAATTTCTTTAGGTGTACCTACTTGCTCTACTCTGCCTCTCCTCAAAATGACTATCTTATCGGCTATACTCATTGCCTCTTCTTGATTATGTGTAACATGTATAGCTGTCAGTCCGAGCTCTTTTACAAGTTCTCTTAGCTCTACTCTGAGAGCTTTAGCTGCTCTCTGGTCTATTGACCCTAAAGGCTCATCTAGCAACAGAAGTCTTGCTCCCGCAGCAACTGCCCTAGCTATAGCTACTTTTTGCTGAGCACCTCTGCTCAGCTCAGAAGGCATAGCTTTTCTTCTAAGTTTAAGGCCCATAGATAGCACAAGTTCTTCGCAGACTTCTTCATAGTTTGCTACAGCCTTAACGAGAGGTCCGTACGTAACATTGTCCCATACAGTCATGTGGGGGAAAAGAAGTATGTCCTGCATTACGATACCTATGTTTCTTTCTCTTAGAGGAACTCCTCTCATGGGTTTGCCGTTAATATAGACTTCACCTTCATCTGGCTCAACTATACCGGCTATCACTTTGAGCAATGTGCTTTTGCCGCTTCCGCTGGGCCCTAGAATACATACATATTCCCCTTTCTCTACTTTTAGCGAAACGCTATCTAAAGCAATTATGTTACCGTATCTCTTTGTTACATTAACTACTTCAACTGTCGACATGCTCACTCACCTCCTCCGAAAAGCTCTACTTGAAGACCCCCACTTGGGTACGGGTATACGAGAGCTAGCTCAGGGTCGAAGTATACGTACACTTTATCGCCTTTCTTCAGTTCTTCTGCAGTAGTGCTCCAGAGATCTGCTATAATCTCAGTGTTTCCGGAGGTTATTCGTACTCTAGAGAAAAGTCCTAGAAACTCTACGTGCCTCACATGTCCAGGGAAAACGTTTACTTTGGACGCTGGAAGTCTTCTTGAAACATATACGTCTTCAGGCCTGTATACTATAACTAAGTGCGGATAGCCTTCTGGCACATTTTTGATGGTGAGCTTTCCTAACTCACGAGTATTTACTATGGCCTCCGGCTCCGTCCTCTCGAGAATTCCTTCGAAAACATTTACTTCAGAAAGGAAGCTAGCCGTGAAGATATTAGACGGCTTCATGTAGATTTCTTCAGGACGGCCCACTTGCTGAATAAGGCCGCTCCTTAGTACAACTACTCTATCAGCTATACTGAGAGCTTCTTCTGTATTGTGTGTGACGTGGAGAACTGTTAAGCCAAGATCTTTAGCTAGTCTTCTAAGCTCGTGTCTGAGCTCGAGGTTTAGTAGAGCGTCTAGCGCGCTTAAAGGCTCGTCGAGAAGAAGCAGTTTTGCTTCAGCTGCAATAGCTCTAGCAAGAGCTACTCTCTGCTGCTGGCCGCCAGAGAGCTCGTATACTCTAGAAAATCTTCTGTGATATAAGCCTACGATTTTTAAAGCTTCTTCAGCTCTATCTAGCGGAAGGCCTCTCACTCTAAGACCATAGGTTACATTATCCCACACACTCATATGAGGGAAAAGCGCGTAACCTTGAGGCATGTAGCTGACATTTCTCAGCTCCGGTGGAAGGTCAGTTACATCAAAACCCTCTATGAAAACTCTACCGCGATCAGGTTTAAGCAAACCAGCAATAATTTTAAGTAAAGTAGTTTTACCCGCCCCAGTAGGGCCGAGAATACATAAGTATTCTCCTTCATCAACACTAAGACTAACCCCCCTCAAAGCCCTTATGCTTCCGTAGTTTTTGAAAACATTTTTGACTTCAAGGAAAGCCACGTGACCAAAACCTTAGTCAATATATAGGCTTTACGCAACTAGCGCCTTAGGTCTCTCCACTGCTATAAGACTGTCTCTTTAAGAATTATTAGCGCGGCTACGATAGTAGCCTATTCTTGCTAAACGCTCAAGTTCCTTGAGTAGAGGCTGAGAATAAGTGTACAGCAGTGTACTGTAGTTGAGTTCTTTGGTGAGCTTCTTTGAGACCCTGGTTTCTCTCTGCCCCACACCAAATTTTTCTCCAGCGAGAAACTTAAAGTATAGGCGCTCTACTCAGTAGGACTCCGTATTAAATAAACACTTTTCGCTTCAGCGACTACTTTATTGTAAAATAGAGTATTTTGTAGGGCCCTCTTCTTGGATTATAGCAGAGCGCTATAGTGTCTTTGGGTAAAAGTTTTTCTCGAGTTACAACAGGTTTAAATTCTCCCCACCTGACTACGTGAGGATAATTGTACTTTATTTCTCTGAGCTTAACCAGCTTACCTTCAATTAGAGCGTATCTCCCTGCTAAAAGATAGTAGCCGTCTGGCTCAGCTACTATTGTGCAGTGATACCTGTGTACATACCTATTAGGGTCGTATACCACTATATCGTTGTCGGGTGCCCTACCTATAGTAGCTATACTTTCAATTAAGTACTCGCGCCCCTCAAACACTATGTATGCTTTTCTCTTTAAGTCATGAGTCATTTCGCCTGCATTCTGATATCTTTTACCCGGATCTCTATTCAGAGCTTTTAGAGCGACCTGGCTTATTCTCGCGCAAGGGAGCGCCGTATCTGCCATATTAGGGTTTTTGCCTGTGAGTATGTAGAATAATAGGGCTCCCAGCTGATATACGTCGCTTCTAGTGTCGACTATTTTCTCCGAAATCTGCTCTGGTGCAGCCCACTCCGGCGTTACTATAACGTGCTGCTGTCTTTCAGGCGATATAGAGAGGTCTACTGCTGAATTGAAGTCTATAACTATGGGTTTGCTGTCTTTAAATAAAATGTTTTTAGGCTTAATATCTCCGTGAACAATATTTCTGTAATGCATATAGGCGAAAGCATCTAGTATTTCCTCGAACAGTTTTTCTGCCTGTTTTGGAGAAAAGGGGCCTTTTTCCGCAATTATGTCTTTTAAACTCTTATCTCCAGCATACTCTTCTACAAGAAATACTTCTCCTCCGCTAGACCAGTGCTCGATGTAGCGGACAATATTAGGGTGATCCAGTTTACTGAGAACGATAGCTTCCTTAACTAATCTTTCTTTTCTCAGCTGGTCGTAGCCGTCTTTTTTCCTTGCGGGAGTTTTTACTACAACTCTTTCTCCAGCAGAATTTTCCGCTAAATACACGCAGCACATTCCACCTACTTTAATTAACTTGAGTACTATGTAGTGGTCTTTCTCACCCTCTAGTACTGCTCCTTTACTCAGCATAATGTTCCGCGGCCTTTATTCTTCTATATACCAGGATTAAGTTAAGTATCATTATCGCTACAGCAATTACTGTGAGTACAGTTAGTATAATGGAAGCGTAGTCTCCCCACGCAACTCCAATCGGTATGAAAGGAAAAACTACTATAACAACTCCTCCGCTGACTTTTGCGCCGCCTTTAAGTGAAGCGAGCATTAGCACTATTGTTCCGATGAAAATTAGCAGAAATCCTATTAAGAAAAGCTTCATTCCAAGAGGCATTCCCTCCTCTCTAGTGTATACACTCATATTTTCACCACAGTAAGAAAGGTAGTAGAGATAAAATAAGGAATACTACAATAAGTACGATAGCCAGTATTATCATCATTCGGGTTATCTTAGTGCTAGAGCCGAAGACTATCGGGAAAGGCCCTATTAGTATTAGACCTCCTCCCTCTACTTTTTTCTCGCCTTCTCCTCTCCTAGCCGCCTCAATGAAGAAGACTAGCATTCCGACTATACACGCTACAATACCTATTATGACGAGCAGTAGGCCTAATAGAACTAAGTTCACGTAACATATTTTACGTCAAAAATATTTAAAAATGACTCAAGCTAGCTTGTAGAATTCAACTAGTGTCTTATACAGCAGGTCTATGCCTTTCTCAAGTACCTTAAGTGGAATACGTTCATTTACACCGTGAACCATTTTGAGAAGCTCGCTGAAAGATAGTTCAGGAGGCATTGGGATGTAGCCGTAAGCTACGCTCTTGAATTTCCAGCGGAAGAACCGCGAGTCAGTTCCGCCTGGAACCATGTAAGCTGAAACAAGAGAACTAGGTAATTCTTTAGTTAGTACTTTTTCTGCAGCAGCGAATAGAGGCGTATTTATTGGAGACTCTGATGCCGGATCTCTTTTAATGAATTCTATAGTGTAGCCATCTTCACCTAGAATTTTCTTCAATGTTTCTTTAATCCAGTTTTCCGTAAAACCTGGTAGAAGACGACAGTCTATCGTCAGCTCGCATTCAGACGGAATAATGTTCTCCTTGTACCCGCCTTTAATTATAGTCGGTGCTAAAGTATTTTTCAGAAGTGTTGCTATGAATGCTCTCTGGCTTTTGTCCTCTATTTTCTTTAAAGCATATTTTCCGAGAGTAGGATTCAGCAGAATTTTAGCTAAGTAAGGTTTTCCCATAGCTTCAGTCATCTTTCTAATAAATATTGAGGCGTGTTCTGTAGGAACAATAGGTGTGTCTAACTCAGCTATCTTTTTGACTGCTTCAGCCGCCTTGACTATAGCGTTTACTCCTACGCCAGGTATACTGCCGTGACCAGGCTCTCCCTTGAATTTTAATTTAAACCAGTAGACGCCTTTCTCTGCAGTCTGTATAGTAAAAACATACCCGTTTCCTACTGGTATAGCGTAGCCTCCGCCTTCATTCACTACATAGTCTGCTTTAACTAACTCAGGCCTATTTTCGACAAGCCATCCTGCTCCCTTAGCACCGCCCATTTCTTCGTCGGCTGTCGAAGCATAGATAAGTTTCCCTTTAAACTTCTTTTCGTGAACAAGCTTTAAGAAGACATATAGCTCCATTACTGCAGCTCCCTTGCAGTCGAGTGCACCACGACCCCATACACACCCATCTTTAATGACACCGCCAAAAGGGTCTACTTTCCACTCCCTCGGGTCTGCTGGAACAACATCTAAGTGAGATAAAAGTAGTAGCGTAGGTCCTGGCTCACCACTTTCAACAGAAGCTACAACGTTTCCTCTATTTGGCTCACTTTCAATAACTTGTGCTTCAATACCGTATTCGGAAAGCTTCTCTGCAACTAACTTAGCTGCAGGAGTCTCGTTGCCAGGAGGATTAGAAGTATTTATTTTAATTAATTTGCTGAGAAAACACGCTACTTCATCGATTTTAATTTCCATGGAGAAATATCTACATGAAGAAAAATAAGCCTTAATTTGAATAAATATAAGTCTCAGAGCCCTTTAGCTTAGAGAATGAATATTGTTCAAGCAAACTTCCGCTATACAGAAATATGTCTGAATAAAGCTTTAGAAAAACCTGAACTGTATTCCTTTGTTATACACGATATAAGGAACCAAAAGGATCGCACTAAAGTCTATGTAGCGGTTTCGGACAGTGAAGTAAAGGGCTTTCTGGTAGAGTATAAAGACAATGGAGACACGATACTAGACATCCGCCCCTTTAGTTTTGAGGCAGCTGAAGCTCTATTAAACTATGTTAAAGAAAACTACAGTAAAGCGCTAGTTTTCATAGACATAAGCTACGAACCTCTACTTGACAAAGTACTGAAACTAGAATCTAAGTACTATTTCTACTCAATGTCAGTTAAACCAGAGCACTTTAAGCCATTTACACTTCCGAACTGCACGTTAGAGAGAGTAGACTGTGTTCCAGAAAGCGTACCAGAAGACTGGAAGTACGTTAGAGATAGAATAGAGGAGCTACTGGAAGGCTACTTGTTTAAATACAAAGAGACTCCTGTAGCTTTCGGCGGCTACCGCGTAGCTGAGCCAGAAGTCTATATGCTTGGCTCAATCTATGTTGACAAAAAATATAGAGGCAGAGGATACAGAAAAACCATTACATCGCTTTTAGTTCAAAAAGCGTTTGAGAAAACGAGAACAGCATGTTTATGGGTCAGTACAGAAAATAAGCCAGCTATAGCAGTTTACAAAAAACTTGGTTTTAAAATAGATTCAACTGTAGCGTGGGGGTCTCTAGGCTTTAAATTAGTTCTCAAAGACTAACTACTTTCACGCAGTCCTCTGTACACTACCCTAGCCAATTGCAGTAAAAACAAAAATATTATTAGCGAAACTATAGCAGGTACTCCTACTACACCAGTGTAAAACATATCTCTACTCCAGTAAGTTACCATAAGCAAACTGGCTCCCCCATTATATGTTGCATGCGCTAAAGCTGGTACAGTAGCTGTTCCTGATTTACGGCGAAGCCATGCAAAAAAGTAGCCTAGTATTACGCAAAATACTGTGAAAACGAGTACACCTAGAAGAGCCTTAGGGTTCGGGTACTTTACTCCGTACTCATAGCCTACTATTAGTATTAGTGGTGAGTGCCAAAGACCCCATACTACTCCGACTAATATAGCTGCTGCAGTAAATCCTAGTTTTTCCTCAAACTTATCTAAGAGATATCCTCTCCAGCAGGCTTCTTCACCTAGCGCCGGAAGCAGAATTATTAAAGCATTAATGAAGACACCTATAGCAATACTTGCAACTACTACCGGAACTAGCTCTTCTGGCACAAGACCCCTTGTTAAAGCCATTATTGCCTCTTTTACCGAAGGCGGGCTTCCATAGACTATGAAGTATAGGAGAAAGTTTATTGCAGAAAGTATGTATACGTATACTACCGCAATCAAAGTATACTGCTTCTTTGTAAAAGAACTACCGTAGACTTTAGCTATAAGCACTAGTATTTTTACAGGAAAAGATCTCTTAACGTCTCTTAAGCTCAACTCGCTTAAACCGTACTTTAAAAGAGAATCTCCTTCCGCTTTACAGGCTATTATAGCGCCTACTAAAGGCATGAACATGAGGAAAGTAAACAAGAGTGGAGCATAGCTAGGCCATATTGAAGTTATCAGCGATAACGCAATAGAGGCAGTAAAAGCAATACTTAAAGCTAAAATAATACCTCGTACCACGAGGTATATCGGACTCCGTAATATTTAAGTATTTTGGCTTCTATTCGATTCTAGATTTAGATGTTTAGAGGAAAATTCTATAGAAAAATCAAGAAGGAGCTTTCGGCGGGCTTTTATACTGTAATTATTATGTTGATCTTGAGTAGATATGGCGCTTGCTACGGGTATAAAGTAATAAAAATTATTAGAGAACTTAGCCAAGGCTTTTTAAATCCAAGTGAGTCTACTGTATACGAGCTCCTGCATTCTCTTCAAAAAGAGGGGCTCGTTAAGTCTTACTGGGCTGAAGTAGCTGGAGGAGTGCCTAGAAAATACTATGAGCTTACTGAAGAGGGAAAAAAGCGTTTAAATGAAGTACTTAGCCTTGTAGAAGATTTCCTTAAAGTATTTGAAAAAATTAAAGGTGAGCTACTATGATAGACCTATTTGCCGAAATATTTTCACTCGTAATCATAGCTACTGGTATAGTCTCGCTGATCGCTGCCTCGAGAATAGAGCCAAATGTTTTCCTTGGATTCAGGCTTCCCTCGACGCTAGCTTCGCGTAGAGTGTGGAGGAAAATAAATAGGCTAGCAGGAGCCGCAGCAACAGCAGTAGGCTTAATTTCACTTATACTTTCTTTTACACTTAGCGGAGTTTGCGCTATTATGTTTGCTGTAGTCTCGCTGACTACCATAGTAGGCTCGCTTTCACTGTACTCGTCTTTAATACTAGAAAGGGAGACTGGTAAAGAAGAGGGAGGAGACAAGCCCGTTAAAGTATTACCAGTAATTAAAGCTAGTCTCAGAGCTGTAGTCGTAGCGTTTGTTTTATTGACTATAGTAGCCTTATGTCTATGTCTCTTTTACCCCACTTTACCTGAAGTTTTAGCTGTACACTTTAATGTACAAGGTGACCCTGACTACTTTATGAGTAAGAGCGGTTTTACCGTATTTTTCTTAATTTTATCTTTTGCTACAGTATACTCTCTTTCAGCAGTGCTCTTATCGGCTAGAGGAGCTCCTTTACTAGAAGATCGCAGAAAGAAAGAATACGTATTGACAATGATTAAAATTATTGAAGTGTTTCTTGCAGCAGTTCCCTTAGTATTAGCGCTAGTTGTTTTCGAAATAATTTACTACAATATTTGCTGTAGTCACTTCGTTCACCCAGGAATTTTAGCTATAGCATCTGTTGTTATGCTAGTTGCTCTACTTATATTTTCTTTGAGAAGATAGAAACTTTAATTAAAGTATATTCAATCCAAATACTTTATTTTAATGTATATAATTTTCGATATCAGATAGCAGTAATATTTAGTTAGCAGCACTGCTTCAAGTAATTATCGAGTAATTGTTATATGCTTCATTTCTTCTAAATACTTTTTGCCAGGCCCTTCTCTGAAGTGCTTGATTATAGGGTCTAGTATTTTAATTAATTCTTCTGCTACTGCTGCTTTTAAGTCAGCTGGATGTACTTCTCTTCGGCTGTATGCTTGTTCTAGTTCTTCGTAAGTGTTGAATATTTTTACTTCTCCTGTTTTCTTGTTTACTACTTCAAAAGGCTCTGTTCTATTGTAAAAGATTATGTATTTTGTTAATTCCAGAACAGGATTTAGCTCTGTTTCACACATAGGGCAATATGCTTTCTTTATTTTAGCTCTAATTTCTTCTGGTGTGTCGTGTATAAATATTGCTCCCTTAGGCTTTGATTTAGACATTTTAATGTCTAGTACTGTTTCTTCAAAAAGTTCTCTGTCACCCTTCTTTTTTGCTTCTAGCATTTTTTGTCTAGCTTCAGGAGGTATATCAAGACACATTAAGAGATGGTGGTGTACTGCTATTGGCTTGTATCCGAATTCTTTTTCGCCTATGTCTATTGCTATAACATGTGCTTTGCGCTGGTCTGTTCCTCCATGAGCTAAGTTTACTCCTAGGCTGAAGATGTCTGCTACCTGCATTGGGACATAGAGTAATTGGGCGAAGTCGAGTTGCTCTACTTGCTTTCTACCCATTATTGTTATAGACCTTCTTACTCTAGATAGAGTGGTTCTCTTAGATACTCTAATGACGTTCTCAAGGTACTTTACTCCTAGCTTCTCGTAGAACTCTGAGCCTAAAATGAACTTGACTTTATCTGGGTCTCCGCCAACTGCTTTAAGAGACATTTTGAGTGCTTCCTTAAAGTATCCTCCGGCAACTTTTCTGATAGTGTCTAGGTCTCCACTAAGCTTCTTATTTATCCAAGAATGATAGTCTGCTAGGAAAACTATTGTCTCGACTCCTGCTTTCTGGAAATCAGCTACTTTCTGCATACAAATGAGTCCCGTGCCTAAGTGTACAAAACCTGATATTTCAAAGCCTATGTAGTGTTTTAGCTTAATTCCTTCCTCAATGTACTGTTTTAAACGCTCAATGGTTAATACTTCTTCGGCAGGAGGCTTAGCGATAAGCTCTACTTTGTCCACAGCTCAAATTCATTAAAATAATTATAAAAGTCTTGTCCTTCATTAACATATCTCCTAGTAAAACAGTACTCTAATAGTATATTCTCTAAGGATCACACCATTCCACTGGAGGAGGTTCGCTATAGTCGGCAGCCTATGCTGGCTGGGGTACTGGTATGAATCCGTAGTACCAGCATAGGCTGCAGAAATCTTCAGTCATCTCTTTATTTTCAAGAAAATCTGCTACAATAACTGTCTTGCCTTTGAGCCTAGCCTCGCGCAAGTACTTTAAAACATACTTTGTTTCTCTTGGATCTACTTTAACGCACTTTCCGTTTTTAATAGTATACCACACTTCTTCTCTTAAAACACCGTCAATAGACGCTAGGAACTTTTCTTCAGCTAAAAGCTCTACAGCAGACCCTATATTCACGTATACTTTGAAACTCTTTCCGTACTTCTCTTTAACTAAAGTCGAGAGCCTGTATAATGCCTCGACCATGAGTTTTGTTAAATTCAAGTTCTTCGCCCAGCCTAAGTCTAGCTCGCTTATTACAATACGGGCATCAATATTATCTAAGTAGACTCCATCAAAGCCCATTTCATATGCTTTCTCTACTTTTGCTAGAATTACTTGAAGCCACTTTCTGGCCAAAATTCGACGAAATATTCTTCCTCGTATTCTGTAGGTTCATGTACCCCAGTTCTCATTTACTATTTCACTCCAGTAGTCTCTCCAGTTTTCAGCGTAACCGAAGTTTATGTACGCTAGAACAAGCTTACATGATTTCTTAAGCTCAATAATATCTTTTTAGAAATACCTTCCTCGAATTCAATCACTAAGACCGCGAATTTTCTCCCAGCAATTTTGCTTACATTAACGTCAGTTAATTAACAGCAGCCGCAGAGCTCTTCATTAGAACAACTGCAGTGATTTCTTACAGGAAGAAACTTGAGTAGAACTAATCCAAGTACAGCTATCATCATTAAGACTAAGAAACAGTACTTTTTCAAACTATCACCTCCTATAAGCTTGGATCTACAAGATAATTAGTTTTCTGTTGAGTTAAAAGAGGTCAGCAAACCCCGCTGGGTCTATCACCATTCAAGGGGATCGAGGATCATCATTCACTACATTTACCTAAAACAGAGTAATAACTGTTACTAGCTAACTAGACTACTGGAGCTTCTGCCTGTACTGCTCCAGTCATGTCTTCTGCCAGCTTACGATACTCGCTTGGAGTATATATTTTAGCTATTCTCCCATCTAGAAGTCTTGCTGCTCTGTGGCAGTAGTGAACAAGCTCTAAGTTATGTGTTACCATAACTATTGTTACTCCAAGGTCTTTGTTGAGCTTTTTAAATAAGTCCATTATTTGAATAGTGCTCTTCCTATCTACGTTTCCTGTAGGCTCATCTGCGAGAATTATTTTGGGTTCAGTTACTATTGCTCTAGCTATAGATACTCTCTGTTGTTCTCCTCCACTAAGCTGCGCAGGCCTATGGTTTGCTCTGTGCTTTAAGCCTACCAGTTCTAATGCCTTTAGAGCCCTCTTTCTAGCTTCAGTTCCTGAGATTCCTCTCAGCTTTAATGGAAGCATAACATTCTTCAAGGCAGTCATGCGCGGTATTAAGTGATACATTTGAAAAACAAAGCCTATATTCCTATGCCTAAATTCGCTTAACTCATCGTCACTCATTTCAGTTATATCGATGCCCCTGACATAGACTTTGCCTGAAGTAGGTCTAATTAAACCGCCTATAATGTAAAGCAGAGTAGATTTTCCTGACCCGCTTGGACCTACTATAGCCATGAATTCTTTTTCCTTTACTTCTAGTGAAACTCCTTTGAGTGCCCATACTTCGCTTTCACCCGTTTTGTAGAGCTTTGTTACATTTACTACACGAATTATGTTACTCATATCTCAGCGCCTCCACCGGATCAAGTTTAGATGCTTTATAAGCTGGAGCAAGAGTAGCCACCGTATTTGTGAGTATAGGTGTTACTGTGATTAAGAAAAGAATTTCGGGTGTTATTTTAGGCTTAATCATCATGCCGAACATAGGTATTCCTACTATATTTGACAAAGCTATTGTGAGCACTGCTCCCACAGCTACTCCAATTATCGTAATTGCTATAGCCTCGGAGAGAAAGAGAAACATTATCTGTTTCTTCTTGAAGCCCAGAGCCTTCATTATGCCTATTTCTCTAGTTCGCTGTACAACATTTATCGTCATGGTGTCGAATATCCAGAGACCTGTAATAAAAAGACCTATTCCTGAGATTATTCCGAGGAATAATTGAACAGAGTTTATAAAGACTCCAAACTGCTCTAAAGCAAACTTGAGGCTAAGAACTTCTGATTGTGGAAGATATGCTTTAATCAAGTCTACTGTCTCTTCTATCTTATTGATGTCCTTTACTTGTACTATAGCCAAATCATATGTCATGTCTTTTCTGAAAAGTCTAAAAAATGTATCTAAGTTGATAAATACCGAAGACCTTGTATTAATAAATGCGGCTCCAGGTCCAGCTGCAGGCTTCAGTATTCCTGTCACGATCGCTACTGATGTTCTTTTAGGTCCCCGTAATATTACCTGCTGTCCTATCTCAATCAACTTTGTTTGAGTCAAGTAGTCGTACGCTAGGAACTCGCCTACTACAATATTTAAGCCTACTAGCTCTGCTGAACCTTCTTCAATAGCATCTTCTACTCTTTCTACGCCTACTATGAACTTCAAATACTCGGGTCTAATACCGTAAACCATTACTGTTCTTTCAAGAGTCCCCGCTTTAAGTACTACAGTAGTACCTACTATAGGAACAACGTGCTTTACATCAGGCAGCGATGAAAGTATCATTATGTCTGATTCAGTTAAGTGCTCTGAAGGTAGAACATAAATTACATCAGAGCCAAGCGCTCTCTTTAAAGTCTCATAGAACCTTACTCTAAATGCCTCGCCTATACCTAGAGCTAGCGCAAGTGCTATGACCGCTATAACTATTCCTGCAACTGCCCCGATACTCCTACCCTTCCTTTCCTTAATTCCATCGAAGGCTAGCGAGAAATAATCTATTAGTTTCATTTCCTCCTGACCCCGTACTTCTTTATAAGCAGTATTACAATCGCTATTACCGCTATCAAGGCAGCCAGTGCAATATAAAACATATTTTTGATAGCAGAGCTTTCAGCTGTAATTAGTGAGCCTTTTTCTTCCTCCACTTCAATAGTATAAGATTTTTCTACAATGTATACTTTACCGTAAATGTCAGTATACTCTATTGTAAAAGTTAGAGTGAATGTTCCTGCCTCACTAGGTAAGAGAGAGAAAGCTGCGCTTGAAGGTACTTGGGGCTCAAGTCTTCCTATAAACATGCTACTTCTTCTAATTACTTTTATTCCTTTGGGAGTACTTATACTTACATTAAGATTATTTGCTACACTACTGCCGGTGTTAAGTATTGTTAGAGATACTGTCAAAGTTTTATTGACTTTGGGATTACTTGGTACAGCGTCGAAAGATATTATCTTCAGTACAGGTTTAGATAAAACATTAAATACTAGTTCTCCTGGCTCTCTTCCAATACTTCCTTCACTCGTTCTATACATAATCTCATAGCTTATTACTTGAGGCCCCGAAACACCTTCCGGGACTATTATATGTAGTGGTATAGAAGCCTTAGAAAGCGCTTTGAGCTCTCTTATTTCAAGTAGCGTAGTATTGAGTATTAATACTGATGAAGGTATAAAGCGTATAGTTAAGTTATATAGGTTTAGTTCTCCTCCATTAACTACTTTGATGTTTACTGTAAATGATTTTCCTGAAATTAGAGTCGAAGGTTCTGGGACTAGGTAAAGCAAGCTTCCTGCTGTTGCATATAGCTGTTTCGTCACTCCTGTGGATACAAGCTCTCCATACTCATCGATGTACTCCATATTAAAATGTATTACTGGAACTGCCGATACGGGTATTACTTGAATGCTTTTTTCGAATAAGTCTCCTTTACTTAGCCTATCTATATATATTACTAGAGGCAAGCTTGTTACTGAAGTAAGTCCTTCAAAAGTAGCTCTTATTCGCAAATTCATAGCAGAACCTATGCCGTTGTTCACTACTACTATCTTCAGAGTATTTAGTGTCCCTTGAATAAGTCTTGAAGGCCTGATATCTATCTGTATTAAAGGTTCCCCTCGTATACTCAATTTGAGAGAAACTGTTTTAGCTCCGCCCGAAAGTAAAGGAACATATCCTTGGGCACTCACTTCCCTAGACCACGAAAAAGTAATGCCTACGTATGTATCACATGGAATCTTTTTTGCTTTAAAGCTTATTTTAAATTCTTTTATTTCGCCGGGACTCCATGATGAAATCTCGGCAGGTAATGAAAGTACTTCAATTAAACTCTTATTTCTTGATTCAAATGTTACTTTAACTCTGAGTAAGCGGACAGAACCTATGTATATAGCTTTAAAAGATATTACACCTACATCTCCTACATAAGACGGTCTTTTAATCCACTGTAAATCACCTACTTCAAATACTTCATCATTTTTACATTTAACTTCGGTGGTAACTATCAGCGCAACAAAAAGTACAGTTAATAGTAATGCTAAGTGTTTCTTCATACTGCTAGCGAGAATACTTCCCAAAATAAATATTTTTTCATAATCAAATTCCTAATATGTCCTCGTAAACTGGACTAGTTGATTGATTATCTTAAGACAAAACAAACTAAGATTAGATTATGCAGATATATGAAAATATTTCTGAAGAAGTCTCATTTATAGAAAAATCTTACTGTTTAAGCCATTTAGCCATAAAGTACGCGTAGATTAGCCCGAAAACTAGCGCCGATATTAGTGAAACAATATAGCTTACTGGCGTTAAATAACCGATTTTCTCTACTAGCTCTGGAGGTATGTTTTGAATAGATGAACCGAAGGCAGAACCGGCAAGCCCTATTACTTGGTTAATTACAAAGAATATTATAGCTGCTATAACGCCCTGAATAGGCCATGAATACTTAAGTGAAACAATTACCTTAGTACACAAAATTCCTACGACTACGCAGATTCCTACATCAATTATGTAACCTATTATGAAACCTATTGCCATGAATACTTTAACCATGCCTAAGGCCTCGGAAGAAACATTTGCTATGTGTTTGAACACTTCTTCTATTAGCATGCTAGACACGTAATATGACCATATAATAGAGATAATTGTTGATATAGCTCCGGCAAGCGCCCCTGCTTTTGCACCAGTAGTATACTCACTCATCACTTGTCCAACTTATGAGAACTATTTAAGGTTTACTTAGTGTAAGTGTCCATAAAAATATGTATTAAGTAAATACTATAGAGGTTTGAAGTTTTTAGATACATTAGAATGCTAATGTAGTTAATTTAGAGTGTATATACTTTCTAGTAAAGTATATTTTTAACCAAGATAAATATAGGCGCTTTAAGCTTTAGCACAGTAAATTACTATAATATGAAAACACAAAAGGTAGTGCGCCCATAGCAACTACTGTTACACTAATTTTTATTTAAGAATTCGCTTGCCATTACCAACAAAGTAAACTAGTTTAAAAGTAAAGAAAATTATTAACTTTTATTATTTTGAGAGTACTAAATATTGTTTATTGTTCTTCTGCTTTTAAGTATTAGCAATATTAACACTGCAATTATAGTGGCTAGTAGCACAATGGTTACTGTAGTCTTAATGTTACTGCTCTTAAGAAATTCTGTAATTTTTTCTTCTGTAGATACCTCAGTTTCTTGAGATACTACTTTAGTTGATTCATTTGCAACCAGTACGGTGTATTTTGGTTTTTCTTCTTTAGTTACTACTCCTATGCTTGGGTCGTGTTCTAAAGACCCATTGTTAAAGTATGGGTAGCAGAAGAACACCATGAAGAAGCCTCCTGCACTCATATAGGATGTAGAAACAGGTACTATTTTTACGGTTCCATTTGAGTAGGATACTTTGGCCGATGCAATATATTTAATGAAGCCTTCGAGTACTCCTGCCTCTGAAGCAAAGTTCACTTTGACTACTAAGTTTGGTATTCTCGGTGCTGTAAGTACTTTTGTATCATTATCCCATCCCTTTACGCTTAGCTTTGTTGATGCTCCTTTTTCTGAGACTACTACCGAAGAAGATGCTACTAAGTTAGACTGTTTTGTCAAGGCTGCATCAACTATACTTAAGCCTCGTTTAGCTGCTATTGTATAGTTTATAGACGCAGCAGTAATCCATAGCGCTAAGCCCTCGTTTTCGGGCGAAATCGTTGCATTAAAGAGCTTTGAGAAGTTTCCGGTTAGCAGCTCTGATAACCATATCCATTTGCGTATAATGAAGTCTATTTTGAGCTCAGCTCTGCTTACAGTATAGTTTAGACCTCCTACTTGCTCTTCTACAGTAACTGTATAGACCCTACATCTGATCAGTATATTGTCTTCAGCAAACTTGTACTCAGGTATATTTACCCTATCAAGCACATACGTGAACGTCACTCCGATAGTCTTATCGCCAGCTTTAATCTCCTTGATGCCCACTAGTCTCCATGTGCATGAGTCGAAAGGTAGTAGTGGAGATCTCCATTTTGCATATATTTCATGGCATAGCTCTTGAGCTTTCTTCAGCTCTTCTTCTTTTTCTTTCAAGCAGCTAATTACCTTGTTTCTGACTTCTTCGAGTTTATTCTTGCATGCTGTGATATTTATTAAGCAGGACTGTACATCACCTTCGCTTGTAGATATGTTCTTTTCTAGTTTAAAGTCGAGTGTCTGGTTTAGTTCACTTAGCGCTGTTTTTATATTTAGTCTTAGCTCTAGTGATAAGTTTAGCTCACTATTTATTTCAGGTAGTTCTTTACTCCACTTACCTAGCTCTGTTGTTAAGCTAGATCCAAGAACCTCTTCAATATATAGTGCTAGTTTCGTCTGCTTCATAATAGACTTCTTCGCTTGAGTAATACTTTCATTTAATTGCATGAGTTCATATTTGTACTGCTTTATTTTCACTATTGTCTCAGAAATCTTTGCTAAAAGGTCTTCTAGTATACTATTTACGTTAAGTATTTTCTGAGAGTACGCTGTTAAGTCTTGCATGTGCTGTCTGCTAAGCATATTGTGCAAAGACATTGATGTCTGCTTTATTTCAGTGCACTTAGATAACATGTAGTTTACTTTAATTTCCACTTCTGAGAATTCTTTGAGTGCTTCCCATACTTTCTTTTCTTTTACTTTTGTAGCAAAGTCTAGTACTTCCTTTATAGATTCGTTAAGCTCATCTATGTATTCGCTAAGAGGATTAATGTAGTCTGAGAGCCTTACGTGTTTTATTAGGGCAAAGTTTTCTAATATGCTCATGTTTCTCTTGTAGTCTTCTATGCACCTACGGATTGTTTCGGCATGCTGACATATTTTTTCACATTCTTTGATTACTTCAGATTCTGTTTTATTACACTGTAGCTGTTTGTTCTTAATTTCATGTATTAAGTTCATTATCTTTGTTAAATTGGCTTTTATTTCATCCAATTTATCTATGTATTCTTTTAATTTGTTTTCAGTGTTCTTCAGAGCCTTAGTTTTATTAGCAAGCTTTTCTAGTACTGGCTTAACGAATGTTTCATTTACAAGTCTGTACTCGAATCTATACTTGTTCCTAAATACTCTCGGCTCAGAGATGTTTAGTACGAAGTACTCCCATATTCCTTTAAAGTGTACTACATATATTGTTGCGTTGTCTCCTGTGCGCCACCAAATGAATATTGGCTTTCTGCCGCCTGTCGGGAACATTACCGATATTTCGTCGGTTTTAACTAGCATCCATTGGCCTTGAGACCATATCTGGGGCTGCGGTATAGCTGCCTGCAGGTAGGTGAGCACTAACATCATTATTAAGATTACAGATACTTTCCCCCGCATACCGGCTTGATGTAGGCTACTCAAGGAATTAAAGGTTTAGAATTCTACTCTACTCGAAAATGGTTTATTCATAGTGAAAAGGAGTTTCACATTAAGTGAACTCAGCCTTTA
>QMRV01000036.1 GCA_003649445.1 Thermoprotei archaeon
GAGATATCCTTATCTATTGACAACTCGGTGTTTATCGTTTTCTTTTATTTCACCAGTATAGGAATCTGTAGGGTACTTCCATTAAGCTTTCCTCTACGATAACTATTATTATGTTTTCCGCTCTATTAATCCATGCTCCAAGCACTCTACCTTATCCTCAAACTCTTCTAGTAGCCTATACTCAAGCTACTCTTCGCTTCCTGGAGGTGGTTCCTCATCAAAGAAATCAAACCAGCCCTCAAACACATAAATACTCAGATAGTACTCACCACACTTAAAGGATATTTATTATGAAAACATGAAATACTTTCGGTATAGTAAATTTTTCCTACACTACTTAAATACTCTTAAACAACACTATATTTAGATGATCCGAGGTCTCATCATCTCTCGGTAGCTCGGCATTCATCACTATAATTTCTTATAACTGTTTTCCAGAAATATGTTTTTGTGAGCTTATACCATATGGTTAACCAGAAGCCGAGTAAAATAAAAGCTATAGTGTAACCTATTATTTGCCCAAATAAGCCTTTAGGGAGAATAATTAGCATCTTGTCTATAGCGTAAAGTATTATTATAAGTAGAAACCAGACTAGCAGCATTATTTCAATTAACGGAACTACAGCACTGATTACTTTTCTCAGCATTCACGTAGTAGATTACTTCTGTTATTTAAGTCTAGTTGCTAGTCTATTCTAGTATATCGACCGTACTTGCGAATTATTTTCAGAAAGTACTTGTAGTTGTCTAGTGAAACCGTAGGAGGTACTGAGTGATCAGAGCAGGCAATGTATCCTCCTCCCTCCATTGCTTTAGGTATTTTGGAGAATACTTCTCGCTTAATATTTTCTTTTGTTTTGGATAGTTCGCGTACATCTATGTTGCCTATGAATGCTATTTTGTCGCCGTATTTTTCTTTAAGTTCTACTACATTCATTCCTGCTTTAGCTTCAAGAGGCTGTAGTGCAGTAAAGCCTGCTTTAATGAAGTAGGGAACTAAGATGTTTACATTGCCGTCTGTGTGGAGAACTGCTGGCAGATTTTTTGTTCTATATAGCTGAGTTATTTTAGCGTGTGCTTTCATAACGTATTTCTCGTACATTTTAGGAGAAAAGAATGGGCCACTTCTATATGCTACATCGTCCCATATCCAGACACCATCTACACCATAGTCTATGAATGCTTTAGCCACAGCTCCCAGGAATTTTCCAAGGACATTAAATACGTATTCTACTAATTTAGGGTCCTTATGCATCAGTACCAGAATTCTATCTACTCTTTCGCCTAAAATATGGCGGGCGTACTCAAATGGTCCAAGTATACTACAGAACACAAAGTATTTTTCCTGAAGTTTCTTCACAGCTCTCTCTACATCTGATTTAAAGGGATACTTGCTACTAGAGATTCTAGCAGGATACTCTGGGTCGAGTAAAGGCTCTATTCTCTCCTTAAATTCTTCTAGCGTAGACACAGCTGGCTCAAGTGCATAAGGGACGCCGCTCTTATGTTTCCATGTCTTTACTTTTACTCCAAACGCGTCGCGGAAAACTCTATGCTTATTATTTTCTTCGATCGTAATAGTATCAAATTTCGGTGTTACATCAGCTCCAATGAAGGCGATATCCATTCCGAAATACTCTTTTAAGTCAGCGTGTTCAGGCAATCCTTCCTTTTTCCAACGGTCAATTGTTTCAGCCCAGAAGAAGTCAACATACCCTACTCTATCGGCTTCCTCCAGGTTTAATAAACAGTATATTCTTTCTCTAGAGTCCACGTTTACTTTATGTTGAATGAACATAAATCACTAATTGTGCGGCTCCTCGCCGGAAGTAGTCATCACTAGTCAGACCACCGAGCGGTACGTCACAGCCTAGTACTTTTTCTCAGCGCTTAATTTAAACTTTAACTGAAGTCTGGCTTGAAGGGTGTTTGAGTATAATATTTTCGGGGTCTAATATTATCTGAATAGGTTTGTCTAGTAATCTCACTACTATTTTTCGGTAGTCTTTGCTCCCTATCCATTCTCTTCTCTCTACTTTGCCTCCTTGTTCGGTTAAAACTACTACTTTAAGAGGTGCTCTGCCCAGTCCCTCGTTAACTATTTTAAAGCCTACATACCAGCTGGACCCTGCTTTAGCTAAGTCTACTACTTTTATCTTATAGAGAGGTAGCGAAGCAGAGTTTATCCAGTCTTCAATGAACCATTTTAGTCTTGGGTAAAGTTTAAGCGTAGTTTTAGTGAAGTCTTTTAACTTAATTGTTTTCCACGAATATTCTTCGAGAAGTTTCCTAAGTAAATTGAAGTAGTCTTCTCCTAATATGCGGTGTAGCATGTAGTGGAGTAGGATTCCTTTTCCTTCCTTAAGCGGCGTCCAGTAAGCGCCGCTGTTTTCTTTAGTAGCTTCGGCTACTGGCGGCTCTCTGCCAAGCTCCTTTAACTCAGAGTACTTTTCTTTAGCTTTTTTCAGGATTTTTTCCGCTTCCTCGGGGTTTCTTTCTTTAATCACTATATATGATAGATACCTTGGAAGGCTCTCAGTCAACCAGAAGGATCCGGGTGATAGTTTGTTTACGTAGATGTATGCTCCCCAGTAGCACTTAGCTAGCTGTTCTGCTAAATGCTGTTGTAGGTCTACTTCGCTTAATGTTTTTTCCACTACTTTGTATACTACAGAGTAGTCTAGGGATACTAAGTAGTGGGAAACAAAGTTTGTGCCTTCAACTATGTACAATGGTGCGTAAGGGAGGGGATCCAATATTTTCTCGAGTGTTGCAATAATGTCTTTAGCTTTTTCAGCTAAGTCTTCGAGTAGTTTTTCGTGCTCTTTGAAGAGAGAATAGTGTATCGTATCTTTTTTTAGTACAGAGTAATTAGAGGCGAACAGCGCTAGTGGACCTGCTTTATCTAATTTAAAGGAGTATTTTTTCTTTTCATTGTCTTCTTTTACTTCAAGTAATTTTCCTGGACAGAAGACAGTATAGTCTCTAATTGTTTCTACATGTACTTCAGCTGTAGCTGACGGTTTTTGGTAATCTAGCAGAGGTGTTTTAGCGTTAACAGGATACCACAGTGTCTCAGGTGTTAAGAAGAATCCCTTTTCTTTAAGTAAGTTGACTGTAGGTCTTTTTCCTCCGTAGTTCAGCTCTATGACTATCTTTTCGCCGGGGGAGAGCTCTTCACCTATATCGATTATTTTGTAGTCTTCAGGAAAATAGTCTACGAGTTTTCCCGTTTTTTCAGAAAAGTCTTTTTCTTTTCCTTCTACTTTGACTTCGAGTACTTTAAAGTTCTTGTTTAAGCCTAAGAGAACAGGTACATGCCACTTCGAAACACTTTCAATGATCAGTTTAGAGTATGCATGTAGTTCTTTTTCTTCAGGAGAGAGATATATTTCTAGGAAATAGTTTTTTACAATCCAGTTCACAGTTTACTTTCTTTCCCCGCAAATAATATTTTTCACTATTCGATGAGAATTAAGATGAAGGTCGTGAATTTTAGACGAGAGCATATTACATTAGTTCTCGCGCTAATTCCGCTTATTGCTTTAACTTCATGTATTTTTACTCAGCCTAAAGTAAAGCTGTATAGAGGTAAAGTATTTTTCGACGGCGATAAGGCCTACAGCCTTCTTAAAGTTATAGTCAGCAAGTATAAGAACAGAGTAATTGGAACTGAGGCCGATAAAGCTATAGCGTATTGGATAGCCGACTACTTCAAGAGTCTAGGTCTAGAGGCATATATACAGACGTTTGTTGCTCCCGATTTTAGGAAAAGGAACGTAAAGGCTTACAATGTTTTCGCTATTAAGAGAGGGTCTTTAGACAAGTACATTGTTTTGATAGCTCACCACGATATTGTGCCGTGGACTATTGAAGGAGCAAATGATAATGGTGGAGGAGTAGCTATTTTAATGGAACTTGCTCGCGTACTAGCGAATAGGTCACTTAAGCTAAGTGTAATTTTCTTATCGACTGATGCTGAAGAAACGGGTCTTCATGGATCCAAGTTTTTTGTAGAGAACTTTCCTGATGTAGAAAAAGTAGTAGCAGCTATAAGCATAGATATGTGTACATGGAAGAATGCTGAAGCGGTAGCTCTTTATGCTTTTGTACAATGTGGCAACCCCTTTGTGACAGGCGATGGAGGACTCCTCTATTTAATTAAGTTGCATGAAGCTTTCGGCTATAAAATAAAGGTAGCAGAACCTGTTGTAGCCGTGAGGTTAGGTGTTTTAGGCTTCTTTGGAACAGATTCTGAACCCTTTGTTTCCAAAGGAATACAGGGAGTTGGTTTAGGAGACTATCCGACTTATCCTTATTGGCATAGACCTGAAGACTCAATAGATAAGGTTTCCCCAGAGAGACTTAAAGAAGTAGGTTCACTTTTAGAGCGAATCGTGCTTACAATAGACCTTAATGGAGGAGTTCCTAGCATAGGTGTGCACTATTATTTTGTAGACTCCATTGTCGTAGGAGAAGCAAGTCTGCTGACAGCGTATCTAGCGCTTTACTTTTTAGCACTATATCAGGCAGGAACAATAGCTTTTTACTGTAGAAGAAGAGCATTTAGAGGCTTTTACTGCTTCTTTTTTATCTTTTTCTCATCGCTTCTCATATTCACTTTACTGTTTGCTTGGTTCTGGTGGATTAAAGACTTCTACTCAGGATTGGCTGTAGCCAGCGCAGTATACTTGATTTTAATGCTGAAGACTGTCTTACCTAGGTGCCATGTTGAATGGAAAGAGCTTAAATTCGCTGCTATAGTTTCGGGTCTTGTATTTTACTCAGTTGCGGCGATAAATTACTCGGCTGGACTCTTGTTGCTAGCTCCTTTAATGTACTTAATATCACTAGCAAAACCAATTAAAAGAAAAATAGTTAAGTATTCTCTGCGCTTCTCCGCACCCTTAATAGTGTTTTTCCCAGAGCTGTTCTTCTTCTATAAAATAGGAGAGCTGTTAGGTTTCAGAGAATCGTCGAGAATTTTAGCGCTAACTCTCAACTATATGGTTTTCAAGAGCACTGCCCTAATAGCGCTACTAGTAGTTTTCTCTTCTCTCCTAATATCGGTAATTGTTTCTGTAGAGCACATTATTGGTACAGTACTATTGAATGAGAATTCTTATCGGAACAAGAAGTTAAATGCTAATTTTTAAATATGACCACGTAGCTGGAAAGATTTAGTTGTTTTTCAAAAAAAGGAAGGGATAAGTATATTTAGGATTTCTGACTAATTTTCCTCAAATGATAAGCAAAAGGAGAGATATTGTTAAAAATAGTGAGGAGGAAGAACTGAAGGAAATAGAATTTGATAAAAGATACCTAGAGTTCTTGAAGTTATTAGTAAGGTACCTCAATAAAACTCCTATATTGAACTTAAGTACAATAGCTAGAGAAGCTAACGTGTCTGTAGCTACGGCTTGGAGACTTTTCCACTTGAGGTTCGGTAGAAAGGGCATTGAGCTTAGAGTCGAGCCCTGCTACCCCAACTTAAGGCTAAGACCCTTCGTTTTCATAGTTAAGAGCACTAAAAACCTATTAGAAGAAGATATACCTTACGCTTTAGCCACTTATAGAGCTTACAAAGGATTTAGAGGCTATCTAGTTTTCTCAGCAGTTCCTGAAGAGTATTTGAGCCAAGTAGAAGACTACATGAAGAAACTAGGACAAGTTGTAGAATACTATGAGCTAGATAGACACCTAGTAACAGACATTAGCTTCGACTTCTACTTAACCAAAGAGCTCCCAAGCGAAGTTCCCATATATCAGACACCTTTGAAGAGAGTAGACTTCGATGACCTTGATTTAAGAATTCTCGCGACAATGCAGGAGCTTCAGCTGTATCCCAGCAAAATAGCTAGCAAGCTCGGAGGAAACAAGAAAACGATCGAGTACAGAATTAAGCGTAGAGTAAAGTTCTTAATTGAAGGCTTTAGAGCATACTTCCCGCCTAGAATCGATAAGGAAAAATTCACTTACGCCTACATAGTCAGAGGATCGAACAAAGAGTTCCCGAGAATCTCTTGTCTACCTTTCATTAAGACTGCTATAAGCGGCAGAAGTACACTCTTTGCAATTGCTTCAGTTCCACACGAATACAAGAGACTCTTCCTAGATTTACTGAGCGACATAGGCGAGTGGATTGAAATATACTTAGGAGAATTCAAGGAGAAGCCTGTTCCCTACGAATACTTTGATTCTTCTGCTAAGACCTGGAAGCCCTTCTAACAAAAGTAGGAATACTAATACTTAACTTAATAGTTGAATATTTTTCCATTTTTGGCAGTTCTGATTTATATTAGAGCATAGACTAATATTTGTGGGCAGTAGAGAGGGTCTTGAGAAAGCTTTCAGAGAACTAGTAGATATTTTAGGTGAAGACAGAGTTTCTAGAAGACCTGAAGTGAGGTTTTCTTATTCGCGTAACTGGAATCCCTGCACTAAAGATTTCGCTGCGCTACCTGATATTGTTGTTTTACCTAAGTCTACTGAAGAAGTATCTGAAGTAGTGAAAGTAGCTTACAAATATAGAATACCGGTTGTTCCTCGAGGAGGAGGAACTTCTATGAGTGGGGGGTCTTTAGCCCGCGGAGGAATTTTAGTCGACACTAAGCTAATGGATAAAGTCCTTGAAGTTGATGAAGAAAACTACGTTGTTAGAGTTCAAGCCGGCATACCTATTCTTAAGCTAAATGAAGAGCTCAGGAAATATGGCTTATGGTTTCCCTATGATGTTGAGTCTAAGGCAGTAGCTACTGTAGGTAGTATTATAGCTCTGAGGTCTGATGGAACATTTAACATTAGGTACGGTAAAATAGAAAATCATGTCTGTAGCATAACGGTAGTTACTGGCACGGGAGAAGTCGTTGAGCTAGGTCATAGGAAAACTCTTATTTCTTCATCGGGATATCATCTTCACTGGCTTTTCATATCATCAGAGGGGACTCTTGGAATAATAACTGAAGCAGTTCTGAGAGTAGTTCCAGTACCACCTCATCGAGATATAGTAGGCTTCTTCTTTCCCAGCTTTAATAATGGAGTTAAAGCGCTAGTAGATATGCTGAAAAGAGGAGTTCTGCCCGAGTCAGCTAACCTCCAGTGCAAGAATAGGCTTAGGTTCTATACACATGCTTATAAGGCGAAATATGGCGTAGAGCCAAAGGTCCCTGAGTGGACCGAAGCAGTACTTTTCCTCAGTTTCGCCGGAGACGCAGACGTAGTAGACTTCATGATAAACAGATCTAAGAAAATAGCTAAAGAATACGGCGGAGAGCCTATAGACGATAGAGAAGTTCTCGAAATGTGGTGGACAAGTAAACATGTAGCTATTGAGCCCGAAGAAATGCGTTTTTCTTGGGAGAAACCCTTCATACCCTTTAAGCAGAAGTGGCCTGATTCTCAGAGAGAGAAGAGATTTGGTGCAGCCGGAGTGAGTGTTCCTGTAGGTAAGATTCAGGAAATGTATAAAAAGTACTTAGAGTACGCGTCGAAACATGGACTTCAAGTACTAGGCATGAATGTTTACTTCCAGCACCCTAACAGTACTCATGTGAGTATATCGTTTGCAGTGTGGGTTGGAGACAGCGAAGACGAAGTAAAAAGGTTCTACGAGTACGTGAAAGATATGGCGAAAACAGCTGTCGAGCTAGGCGGATCGATGAGCGCTTACTACGGAGACGGAGAAGTTCTCGCAGGACTCAACAGATACGAGCATGGCAAAGCGCTAGACTATATGTTGAAAATAAAGCAAATCTTCGATCCAGCTGGTATAATGAATCCTGGGAAAAAGTTCGGTGAATCGAGGTGGGTTAAGTGAAGAATCTTCAGGACTATTTAGAAAATCTATATACTTGTGCTAGAACGCAGTGCAGTTTCTGCGTATACGAGTGCCCTGTAAGAAAAGTACTCGGCTTTGAGACATATTCTTCGAGAGGGAGAATGCATGTTGCGCGAGCCCTAGCTCAAGGACTCTTAGAACCTTGTAAAGAAATAGCTGAGCTGTACTACAAGTGTACTCTATGCGGCTACTGTGAAGCAGTATGTGCGCTTGAAAACACCAGCATATTTAGGGCAGTAAGAAAGCTCTTAGTATCTGAGAACATTGTCCCTAAGGAGCACTTAGCTGCAAGAGACTCAATTCTAACAGTAGATAATCCCTACTCTAAAGACCGTAAAGTAAAGTACTCCAAAACATTGCCTGTAAAGAAGTCTAAAACAATACTGTACTTAGGATGCACCATACCTATATCGCGCCGCCAAATAGTCGACGCCTTAAAGTATCTCTTAGAAAAAGCTTTCCCGGAAGTAGGGTACTTAGGTGAAGAAGAGTACTGCTGCGGCCTTATACTCTATGAATCTGGGTTCGAAAAAGAGTTTATTGAGCAAGCTGAAAAGAATATAGAGTCTTTCAAAAAGAGTGGCGTAGAGAAAATAATTACAGTGTGTCCTGGCTGCTATATAGCTCTTAAGGAACATTATGCTGAGTACTTCAACATAGACTATGAAGTTTACCACATAACGGAATACTTCTATGAGCTAGTAAACAGTGGTGAACTCAAGTTGCTTAAACTAGGCGGAGAGGTAGTTTACCACGACCCATGTCATTTGACTAGACATGGTAAAGTCGTAGAAGAACCTAGAGCACTCCTAGAGTGGCTAGGTATTGAAGTAAAAGAGGCGCCAGTTTACAACAAGTACTACGCGAGATGCTGTGGTGGATCAATACTAATGTTCTACCCAGAGCTTGCTTCAGAAATAGGAGTAATGAGACTGAATGAGCTTTTAAGCACAGGAGTAGACACTATTGTCTCTGCATGTGAGATATGCGAAATAGCTTTAGATAAGGCTACAGTAAAGAAAGGAGAGTTTATTGAAGTATTAGATGTAGTAGAACTATTGGCGAAGGCACTAAAATAAAAGAGATTTAGCTAAAGTAGTGAGTACGTGAAGTACAGCTAAAGGCTTTTTTGAAAAATACTTAACTAACTCGATTATAGTTTTCGACTGTGTATCGAACATGCCTTTAGATGAAAGAAGAGCAGATATTTCCTCTAAGTTAACTCGCTTAATAATCTTCTCTAAGTCTCTATCATCAAGCGAGTCCAGTACTCTTCTTAAAAAGAGCATTGATTTGATATCTTTGCCGCATTTCTGCCACCATTTCTTTTCGTAAATAAAGCCTGTAGGAGACTTGGCTGCTATAATTGCTCCCAATCCACCGTAATAAAGTCCGCCACCAGTAGTCGGCTTTGTCTGACCAGCTGAGTCTCCTACAAGAACGGCTCTGTCTTTTAGAAAAACAAAGTGTTTTAGAGGCCCATCTACATTAATTAATCCACCTGTTTTCTCTAATATTTTCACTTTATCTAAAATCCCGGCGCTGCACGCCTTATTAATCAATGCTTCTAAATACTTGTCAGTATATGCTGTAGATGCTGTGCCTATTCTTACTAGATTATTGCCTAAAGGAATAATCCAGCCAAAAAGCCTATCACTTATTTTTTTCGAGAAAAACACATATACATGGTCTTTAGGAAAACTGAAACAAGCCTCTACATCAACATTTAGTCCTATAAGAGGCTTTTGCCTGACTTCAGTAAGCTGTCTTGTAATTCTTCTCGAGAGACCTTCACATACAAAAACTTTGTCACAACTAAAGTTCTCTCTATTAGTCTCTACTACTATTTTTGAGCCTAGGAAGTGTAATTTCTTTGCCTCAGTAGAGTAAAAAAATACTGTTCCTTTTTCTTCTGAGTAAGTAGCCAATTTCTCATCAAACTTTGCTCTATCTACTACATAGGCTACATGACCTTCTCTATACACGTGTAAAATTTTTCCGCCAGGAAAAACTATGTATGCTCCGTTAAGTTTGTTCAAAACTGTACTTGAAGAAGTATTAAAGCCATATAATCTAAGGGTTTCATAGCTGATTACTCCTGCACAGTGTCTAGGTAATCCTGGTGCTTTATGTTCTTCTAAAACTACTACTTCATAATTTTTCTCTGTAAGATGTAGAGAAAGTAAACTACCTATGGGTCCGGCTCCAATAACTATTATTTTCACTGAATAGATTTAGAGTCCCAGTGTTAATATTATTTTCAGTAAAAGAGTCTTTTTGGCGACGAAGAAGATGAAGAATGTGAAAATGATGAGTATAGAAGCGATAAGCGAAATTATTCCGGCAATATACTCTCGCTTTTTACTCATCGAAGTAAGTTTTATTCCACAGCTATATATTGGTATTCTAGCTAGTTCATAAAGCTCTATATGAAGAAAATAGTTATATGTAATCCTGTGAACAACTATATACGAATATAGGAGAGGATGGCTATGACTGAAAAACATATGTTACGTAGGGTTCAGCTAACAGGAGGGTCTACGTTAATAGTTTCTCTCCCAAAAGAATGGGTTAAATCTGTTCACTTAAAGCCAGGCGACTACGTCGTAGTAATGGTTCAGCCAGATAACAGCCTTAAAATAATCCCCGCTCATAAGAGAAAGGAAGCACATGAATCTATTCTCTATATAGACGAAAATATGCCTCCAAGTATTGCTGTAAGAGAGTTCATTACAAGATATCTTGTAGGCTACGATGTGATTAAAGTAGTATTTAAAGGAAAAACACACGAACATAGAGTAGCTTTGAGGAATGTTATGGTTAAGAAAATGATAGGCGTTGAAATAGTTGAGGAAACAGTAGATACTGTTCTTTTCCAGTGTCTCGCTAAACCTGCTGAACTGCCTATTCGCACAGCTATAAACCGCATGATCAAGGTCTCACACTACATGCTTAAAGATTCTATAAAGTGTCTAAGAAGAAGAGAGGGAACTCTGCTAAAAGAGATAATTGAGAGAGATGACACAATAGATAAATTTTATCTGTTTATAGTTAGGCAACTAAAGTCTGTCGCTATGGGTATGCTCCTGCCTTCAGAAGTGGGTTTAAGTGATTTAAGAGAGTGTCTCGGATTTAGGCTTATAGCTAAAAGTGTTGAGAGAATAGGTGACCATGCTAGTAGAATAGCCGAAGTTCTTTTCGAGTACGCTAATCCCTTAAGTGAGGACTTGGCTCAGAAAATAGAGAAGCTTGGAGCACGTGTATGCGATACATATGAAAAAACTTCGTTAGCTTTATCTAAATACGATAAAGTACTTGCACATAAAGTAGTAGATGAAGTAGATAAGATACGCGGCATGGAAGAAAATATTGTAAGAGAGCTCATGCAGAGCGAGATAAATGTCGAGGAAGCTCTTACAGCTAGAACTATTCTCGAGAGCTTGAAGAGAATAGCTGACTACTGCGCAGATATAGCCGAAATAACAGTAAATCTATCGGTTGAAGGAGCATTAGAAAAAGAGGGCAAGTAAGTCTTAAGATATTTAAAGAGAGCTAAAGAGTAAACTACTGATGGAGAAAAGTATTACATTCTGGTACCACCTGCCAGTAACTCAGAGCATAGATCACGTATACAAATGTGCACTCAAGGCGGCGGAAATAGGCTTTGATATAATTTCAAATCAAGATCATTTCCTCGTAATTAACGATGAGAGGGGATGTAGGCCAGAGTGCTGGACCATGCTCACGGCAGTCGCTATGACAACTAAACTAAAAGTATCACCGCTGGTTATGTGCTCTCTCTTCAGAAATCCGGTATTAGTAGCAAAGATAGTAACTACGCTTGACCAGCTAACTAAAGGGAGAGTTTTTCTCGGCATTGGCGCGGGTTGGTGGAAGGAAGAATTTGAGGCATACGGCTACAAATGGGAGCCGCCTAAAACGAGAGTCGATAAAACGATAGAAGCTATCAAAATAATTAAAAAGGTTTGGACTCAAGATGAAGTAAACTATGAGGGAAAATTCTGGACTTTGAAGAAGTGTAGATTAGAGCCTAAACCATACCAAAAACCACACCCGCCGATTTTCAGTGGAGGACAAGGGCCACGTATGCTTAGGGCTACAGCTAAGTACTGTAATGGCTGGATGCCGCAAATAAGAGAACCAGAAGAATACAAAAAGAGAATGGAATATATGTCTAAGTACATGGAAGACCCAGAGAAATTCTACTGGGGTAATGTAATAGACGTATGGGAGGATAAACATACTCCAGACGACATAATTAAGACAATAGAGAGCTTCGTAGAAATCGGTGTAACACACTTTACGTTATTTATGCACCCTCAGCCTAAGAACCTAGTGCTACTGGACAAGTATTCTAAAGTAATAGCTTACTTCAAGTAAGCCAAATAGCCGTAGAAAAGTACTTAAGAGTATGAGAAAAAGAAATATTGGCGTGATGAAGGCGTTGACTAGTGAACGGTGATCGAGAGCTGAAGGACTGAGCTTACTTCAAGTATTTATCTAAAAACTCTAAGATTTTGTTTTTAGCTCTTCTAATAGTTTCTTCGTCGTGTCCAGTGCCTTTAACAACGTAGAACTCATGCGGTATG
The DNA here is from genome assembly GCA_003649445.1 of Thermoprotei archaeon. The sequence continues at coordinate 12,448 of QMRV01000036.1, forward strand.
TGATGCTTCTTTAATTCATGAACTAAGCGCTCTGAAATCGAGATTGGCACCGCGTAGTCCTTTGTACCGTGTACTACTAATACAGGAACTTTTATTTCATATGCTCTTTCAATAGGATTATATTTACTATATTCCTCGGTAAATTTTCTTAAAAACGGGTTTCCGCCAAACTCTTCTTTAATATCTTTGAGAAACTTTATTGCAGACTTTACTTCGCTTGGCTTTCTTATCAATAGGAGAAAGAAGGGCAGTAAATAAAGGGCTCTAGTGACGTACTTTACTTGAGCCTTAATGTCAGCTACTCCATAGATATTAACTACGCAAGCTATGTCTTCAGGATACTCTATGGCATACATTAAGGCTATGTGTCCTCCCATGCTTGTGCCCACTAGACCTACTTTCTCTACAGAGTACTTGTTTCTAAGGTAGTTTATAAGTGTTCTAATACTTTTTAAAGCTTTTTTCAGTGGATAGCCTCCTGCTCCATAGTCTGTAGCTGCCCAAAAGAACCCCTGCTCTACTATAAAATTGCCTAACGGATCTAAATGTCTATGTAGGTTTTCTCTAAACTCTCCTCGATAAGCCCATCCCCTACAGCCAACTACACAGCATTTGCATCGGGGGCTAGTCGGTATTTTAATTACATACTTAGTGTTTTCTAAAACCCCTTCTTCTTCAGTAAATTTCACGCAAGATAAAATGCTCGACGACATATATCTCTAACTAGTTTACTCACAGTAAGTTCACTAGTAACAGTGTTATTAGCGGAGATGCGATCGAAGCTACTATTGTTAGGAAAACAACTATTCTAGCTATTTTCTCGCTATCTAGCCCATATTCTCTTGCGATAATCACGTTGCTTACCGCCGGAGGCATAAATGATTCTAAAATTACGACTGCGAGTGGCAAGCCCTGTAGCCTAAATATGCTTGTAGCTAAGAGAAGTGTAGTTAAAGGCGATAAAAGAAATCTAATTGCCATAACTTTAGTAGAGTCTTTTTCGAAAGTAATGTTTCTTGAAGAATCTAGCCCTAATACAAGTAGAGCCATTGGCGTAGCAGCAGCACCTATTTCTCTAAAAGCTTCAGTAACTTCTTGTGGAACAGATATTTGTAGTGTAGAGAAAGTTACTCCAAGTAAAAGTGCGTGAAAAGGAGGGTATTTAGCTAAATTATTTAATCCTTTCTTAAAGCTACCAGCTATTATAAGGGGTACAAGCATATTGAATAGGAGTATGTTTCCCAAGGCATAGTAGCTTATAAGAGCCACGGCGTTTTCGCCCCAGAGTGCGTAAGCTATGGGTATAGGCAAATAGATTGCGTTATGGAATGAAGATGGTAGAATTAACTCATGTTTTTTACCGAAGGCAATTAATGAGACTATAAGGCAGACCAAGATAGTGATAATGGAGAATAGGGGCATCAGTAAAAATTCTACCGTGACTTTTCTCTTAGAGACCGCCACGAAAACTAGTAAAGGGAACAGTATGTAGAGAACAATTCTCGATAAATCTCTGCTAGCATTGTCGCTTACGAGATTTAGTTTTCTTAAAGCTACTCCAGCGGCCAACGGAATATAGAGCCCTAGGAGAGCTGAAGCTAAGTTCTGCATTCAGCCTTGAGAAAATTTTCTTCAGTATAAATTACTTTTGGATTTGTCACTCGGGGTTGTTTAAGTAGTTATATTGAAAACAACTTCTATCTTGTGAAAAGATAATTCCATGAAAAAGTTTTAGCTATGTACTTAAGTCATCTTCGACCAAAGGTTTAGTGGAGTTAAGTCTTCGGTACTAAACGAGGGCTTCAAATCGTTTTCTTTCAGCCTCATTAAGGCTTCTGAGAGCGGCACAGCGTCAAGAACTACTGTTAGGAAGAAAACTCCTAGGGCTGCCCAACGCCCCCATTTCTCTTTAAGAACTCTCTCTACTGTCTTGACGGTTGCTGAAGGCAACTTATATGCTTCTTGAGCTATTCTCGCAGTCCATCTATCGATAGGCGGTAGTTCGTAGTATCTCATCGACAGCACTAACGTCAGACGCGCTGAATACTGACCCACTCCCTTAATTTCTCTAAGTATCTTTTCTGCTGAGATAGGGCTTTCTCGAGGAAGTTTTTCTTCAAGACTATTTTCGAGAAAGAATTTCGCTGCTTCAATTAATGTCTGTGACCTGTAACCCAGCTTGCATTCAGCCAAGAGGCGTGCATCTAGCTTAACTAGCTCCTTTGGCCTAGGAAGTGCAATGACATAATGGTCCTCTACTTGTAGAACTTTTCCCGTCTTCTTGTAAAGATTGTACAACATTCTCCAGCCTTGCTTGAAACTCGCGTTTTGCTGACATACTGCTATAACGAGACCTGTCCACAGGTCGACTGACCGAAGTCTAGCTCCCTTAAGTTTTATTGGAACGTATTTAAGTAGAGGATCGTCTTTTATTTTATTGTAAAATTCTTCTATTTTTTCGTTGAAACCAAGTACTTTCTCTATCTTTTCTGCTGCTTCGCTTTGGGTAATAATATTTTTTAGAGAATAAATTGTTGCATTTAATTCCTTATCTTTCTCAGAGACTTTCGCTACTGTAGGTGGATTGTAGTCTAGTATTAAGTAGAGATTCTTTCCATTGTATATCCAATTGAAACTATAGATCATTGAAGTAAGCTTAAAGTTAAATAACCTAGGTTTTTCTAAGCTAACTGAGAATAGTTTTCCTAGCTTCACGCGTATTATTAGCTCACAGTGCTAATTATTTTTCTCAGACAGTCTACTGTTTCGCGGTATTTAATAAGACCTTTTTCAGTGTGTTCTATTAGAGTTCTTGGACCTTCATCAGTAATTACTTTTCTCTTTAGGATGTAGCCTTTTCTAGCAAGAGTATCTATGTGAGAGTGTAAGGTACCCCAGCTTATATTAAGCATTTTAACTAATTCGTTTTCTAATTTAGGTCCGAATAAATAGAGTATAGTAACTAATAGAAATCTTTTTTGATCTAATAATACTTTATCTAGCTTATTAATGTATTTTCTAAACATATTATTAATCTAATAGTATTTTATCTGCTTTCCATATAAGAGCTAATACTCCTATGATAGTGCTTAGTAGAGAAAAGGCTACTGCTAGCATGTATGACGCATAAATAGCATTTAAGTCTTCTACAAGCATTAAAGGAAGTATAAGCAGCGGCGATAGAACAGCCATTATTGTACCTGTAATTAATGCCGACTCTACAGGCAAGTACTTCATTTTGACCTCTTTTCGTTCTACCGTAAGGCCCTCAATTATAAAAGCTAGTGCCACAGCATAGTACCAGCTGCAGGAAAAGAGGAATATAATGTACTTTAGCGAGAGTTCCATTAACTGAAGAATAATTATACATATAACTGCTACCATGACGAAGGAGAACGCCCATACGGCATTTCCTAAGCGCCTTATTTTTCTGAGTTCAGGGTCTTTTATAACATTAGGTGCGAGTTTTCTTAGGGTTAGCATTGAAAGTTTGTATGAAATTATAAACACTACTATGATACTTATCCAGACAATAGGCGGAGGAGTAATCATGGTATATACTGACAGCATTATGAGGCCCCAGCTTGTGAAAAAGCCCATGAAAATGAGTATTTCTAAGGCTATTGAAATCGCAAATTTGTATTTTTCAAAACAGTGAACATACTGGGCGAAGCTCGATAACTCTTTCACACTAATTCATGTGAGTTAAGCAGAATAAGTTTTTCCTGGGCCATAGTTATTTAGATTCTACTTACGGTAAGTACTCTGTGACTAAGATATATGCTGTAAGTAATGCTCACATAGATCCAGTGTGGCTTTGGCGGTTACGTGAAGGCATATGGGTTGTCCGAAATACTGTGCGAAGAGTGCTTGAGGTAGTTAAGAAAAGTAAGGCTGTTTTCGCGATGTCTTCTGCTATCATATATGAGTGGCTTAAGGAAATAGAGCCAAAACTTCTCGAGGAAGTACTAGAAGCAGTTAAAGAGGGAAAGTGGGAGATAGTAGGAGGCTGGATAGTTGAGCCAGACTGTAATCTTCCATGCGGTGAGTCTTTTGTGAGGCATGCTCTCTACGGTCAAATGATTTTAGAGAAACTGACTGGTAGAAAAGCTGTTGTGGCTTACAATATTGATAGCTTTGGACATAACGCTATGTTACCACAAATACTTGCTAAGTCAGGGTTCAAGTACTATGTTTTTATGAGGCCCCAGGAAGAAGAAATGCATCTGCCTTTAGTTTTCTGGTGGGAGTCGCCTGATGGCTCACGTATTCTTGCATACAGGGTCCCCTATTCTTGTGTTGTCTTCGGTGATGGTTTTAGAAGACACTTGGACAGAATGCTAGAAGATTACGGAAAAGAACACGAGTTAATGCTTCTCCTGTATGGCAAAGGAGACCATGGCGGTGGACCGAGTATAGAGGATGTAAAGATACTTGAGGAAGTCTGCAGAGACTACAATGTTAAAGTTATTCACAGTACTATTGAGGAGTTCTTCAAAGAGTTACTTAAGTCACGTAAATCTTTCCCTGTAGTTAAAGGAGAACTTCAGCACCATGCTAGAGGATGCTATAGTGCTTATAGCGAAATAAAGGCTTTGAATAGGAAAACAGAACATATGCTTCTCGCGGCAGAGCGAGTAGTTAGCATATGCTATTCTCTTTTTGGAGAAAAATATCCGGAGGAAGATCTTAGGAGAGCTTGGAAATTGCTCTTGTTCTGTCAGTTCCATGATTCTCTTGCAGGAACTTGTATACCTGAAGCTTACGAAGATATCAGGGCGGTGATATACGAGGCTTTAAACAAGGCTCGAGAAATAATCGATATCTATAGTCAGAAAATTTCCAGTAGAATAAATCTAGAGGGCAATGGAGTTTACTTAGTTGTATTCAATTTAACGCCATTTGATTTAAAGTATCCAGTTGAAGTAGAGCCTGCATGGACTCCGGATAGGGCACTTTTACTAGAAGATAAAGCTGTAGACTACCAGTTTGTCGAAACTTCGGCGGCAGCAGGAACTACTAGAGCAGTATTTGTTGCAGACTTGCCTTCTCTCGGTTACCGCGTGTATAGAATAGTTCCAGGAGAGACTCCTGTTAAGTCAGAGAAGGTTCCAAAGGAGCTCGAAATTGAGAATGAGTTCTTTAAACTCAAGATTTCTGAGAAAACAGGCTACATAGAGTATTTGTATGATAAAAAGCATGGTGTACAAGTTTTTAGCCGGCAAGCAGCTGTTCCCGTAGTAGTTAAAGATGAAAGCGATACTTGGAGCCATGGTATTGATGCTTACACAGAGGAAGAAGGCTGTTTTACAGCATCTTCAGTAGAGCTTATTGAAAATGGTCCTGTAAGAAGCAGAATAAGAGCTACGTATACTTACGGTGAGTCAAAACTTATTCAAGATTTCATACTTTACAGAGATTTAGACTTCATTGAAGTAAGGGTGCAAGTTGACTGGAGAGAAAAACACAAGCTTTTACGTCTAGTTTTCCCCATTAATGTGCTCAACCCTGTTGTAACTTATGAAATACCTTACGGAACTATTGTCAGAGAACCCAACGGCGAGGAAGAGCCTGGCCAGAGATGGATCGATGTATCAGGTGAAGCGGCGTCTTTAGTAGAGAAGAAAACTTACGGAGTGACAATAATAAACGACTCTAAGTACAGCTACAGTGTAAAGGGATCTGAAATAAGGCTAACTGTTCTAAGAAGTCCTGCTTATGCCCACCATGACCCCCATGAAGTCAGGCCGGGCCAGAAGTACCTTGATCAAGGTCTACACGAGTTCAAGTACTTGATATTTCCCCATGGAGGCTCGTGGAAAGAATACTGCGGTAAAATATTCTCTCTAAGTGAGACAATAGTGCTTGAGCCAATCTACATAGTTGAGGTACCTCATGGAGGCGAGCTCGGTAAAGTAGAATCGTTCCTTAAGATACATCCAGTGAATGTTGTGGCAACAGTGTTGAAGAAATGTGAGAAGAGCGGGGAGCTTATAGTAAGAGTCTATGAGGTAGCTGGTAAAGAAACTAAAGCTACTTTAAAGCTGTTTGGCAGAGAGTACGACATAGATATAGGTCCTTATGAAATAAAAACTCTTAAAATAGACTTAAAGGAAAATAAAGTAACAGAAGTTAATTTATTAGAAGAATAAATAATTACTTATTTTTTAATAGACTTTAATATAATGTGATCTTCTTCGGGAAATACTGCTACAGCGGGCTCGCCCATATATGATGTCATTATGCTTTTGCCCATTCCCTCAGTATTATATGCGAAACCTATTCGGCCCATAGGATCTACTGTAATTATGCCACCAGTATGTGGCCCGAATCGCCTAGTAAGTATATCTATGGTGGCTTCAGCAGCTTTCATCGCTGAAACTCCTTGTCTCATAAAGTCGCATGCTGTTTTGCAAGCAAATATTAGTGTCAAGTATTCGCCCACTCCCGTTGCAGAAGCTCCACCAGCAGAGTTATCGGCGTAGAAGCCGCAGCCTACTAGCGGAGTGTCTCCTACTCGGCCAGGTAATTTAAGTGAATAGCCTCCAGTAGACGTGGCAGCGGCTATGTTGCGGTCTTTATCGATTGCTACAGCTCCCACTGTTCCCTCAATGAAGTCTTTGTAAAGAGTCTTCAGCCTAAAGAGGTGTGTGCCCCATTTTCCTTCAAGCCACAGCTTGAAGACTCTCTCAAACTTTCTTATTTTCTCTGGAGTTATTTTAATAGGCTCTATTTTCATTCCAAGTATTTCGGCTACTTTCTCTGCTCCAGGACCTGCTAGAAAAATATGGTCTGTTTTCTCTAAGACTAACCGAGCTAACTTAATTGGGTTTTTAATATTTTTCACACAGGCTACAGCTCCGCACTTGAGGGTTTTTCCATCCATTATGCCGGCATCCATTTCTATTTCCTTAGTGATAGTTAGCGAGGAGCCTTTTCCAGCGTTAAATAATCCTGAGTCCTCCATGTACTTGATGGCTGCTTCAACAGCGTCTAGTGCGCTACCTGTTTTTAGTTCTTCGAAAGCGTAGAGGGCGGCTCTTCTAAGTTCTCGTTTTCTTTTTTCAACAAATTCTTTTGTAAAAAGTCTGTACCTACCAGCGCCGCCGTGGAGGATTATTCCGTAGATATTTGTCACGTAGTTTGGGAAATTACTGAATAAATATAATACTATAGGTATAGTCTTAGCTTAGTGACTCGACTTGCCTAAAGAATATAATTGCTTGCTTGGCTTTTTCTTCAGGGGGTATTGACCTGAAGTCTTCAAGAGAGAGATAGCCCTTGTATCCTTTGTTTTTCAGTATTCTTATTACCTCACGCCAGTCGAGTATTCCTTTGTCCAAGGGTGCTGGAACTACTTTCCTCGGGTCGGTTTTATCGCGGTCGTAGTTTTTGACGTGTACGTGTTTAATGTAGTCTTTAAGAATATCTATTTGGACTATTGGCGGCTCCCATCCTTCCCATACTGCGTTTCCTGGGTCATATAATACTCCTATTTTTTCCGGATCTATGTCTCTTATTAAATCTATTATTATTCCAGCTGATGATGCTATGCATCCTCCTCCGTGTTGCTCTATTACTGGCAGAGCTTTAATATTCATTTCTTTTAGAGTTGAGTGTAGTTCTAGTATTTGTTTTCGAATGAATCTTCTGATCTTTTCGTAGCCTAGTAGGTCATCGTAGCCTGCTGTCTGTACTCTAAAGTACTTTGCCTCAAGTTTGTCTGCTATCGAAGCTATTTTAATCATTTTTTCTTTTTCTATTTTCCAGCGGTTTTCAGGGTACCCGAATTTAGCATAAGATGAAATAATCGGTATTTCTAATCCATAGTCTTGCGCTAGTTTCCGTGCTTCCGTTATTTTCTCTGAGCTAGGGTCTATTGGAAGATGTATTCCGTCGTCATGTATTCTTATTTCTATTCCGTCGTAGCCTAACTCGCTTAAAATAGGTGGGATTTCTTTTAAATCTCGGTCTTTGAAGAGAAGAGTGTAAACCGAGTACTTCATTTTCACTCCCTAGCTCTCTTTAAGGCGTCCTCAATTATTTTCTTTAAGTTATTTATGCAGATTTCAGAAGCCTCTTCGCCCATTTCAGAGAAGGCTGCGCCGCCAGGTTTAACTAATTCTTCTTCTGAGAGCTTCTTTTTGGGTCTCCAGTGTGTTTCTAGTGAAATATAGCCGCTGTATTCGTCTTTAATTAAGGCGATAAACTGGTTGAGGTAGTCTACGTCACCTTCGCCTATAGGACGTGGTTCAGGTTTTCCTTCAAGTCCTTTCTTGACTCCGTCTTTGACGTGCATGTGTATCATATATTTCTTTATAGCGTTGTATCCGTCAGGATATGGTATTTCTCCTTCGGGGTCCCATATGTCGTTGCCGGGGTCCCATACTGCTTTAACGTACTTTGATGAAAGTTTCTCAATAAAGTAAGCTACAGTCTTGGCGTTTACTAAGAATGTCGCGGGCTCATTTTCTAAAGCTAAGTACACTCCTTCTTTCTCGATTATTTCGAGCGGCTTTTGGAATTTTTCTAAGATCTTGTCTTCATAGTCTTTTAGGTTACCTTTTCGCCAGAAAGCAAATCCTCTTATTTTATCTGTATCTAGCTTCTTTGCTAAATCAATACATTTCTCTAAAATTTCTATGTGTTTGCGGTACTCTTTTTCACTGTCTAAGTCTGCTTTAAAGAAAGGTGAAGCTATACAGCATACCTTTAAATCATACTTAGAGAGAATTCTTTTGATTTCATCTGCCCGCGGGATAAGATCTTGAGGCGGAGTATTCCAAACAGTTCTTATTTCTACTCCTTCTAAGCTGTGTCTCCGGGCAAAAGCAGCTACTCTTTCTAAGTCCTGGGATACTTCGTCTGATATAACTGATAGCTTAAACTTTATCATCACTTAAATAGTGTCAGGAGAGTAAATAAAACTATAGAAACAGCTTGATGTAGATGCACAATCGTAGCTAAGTGTATGTTATATCTGTGTAAAACATTTCTTCCCTAAGTTCATTAATTAGCTTTCTTCCCTCTTTGAGTCTTTCTCTAATAATCCTAACTACTTCAATATCAGCTCTACCATTAGGCTTAAGCTTTCCTTTAAAATATTTGCTGTGAATTTTCTCTACTTCGGCGTACTGCTTTTTTAGCTCCTTGCAATAGTCAAATACACTGTATTCTCTACTTCTAAAGGGAAGTTTTATCACAGTTTTTTCTTCATTTAACGCTATTTAAATTTATCTAAATTAAATGAAACTTATATAGAATATTGCATTAGAGGTGCTATAAGCTATATAAATTCTCCCGCAGAATTTCGATCATGAAGCTCTATATTTCAGTTGACATGGAGGGTATAGCTGGAGTAGTTACTAGAGACCATGTAAGTACTACAGGAAAAGACTATGAGAAGTACCGCAAGTACATGACGCTTGAAGTAGCTGCAGCAGTAAAAGCGGCGCTTGAGGCCGGAGTAGACTATGTTCTAGTGAATGATTCTCACGGAGGAATGACTAACCTCCTTTTTGACCACTTACCTTCAGACCCCCTTTTTCGGCTCTAGGCCGGCTGGCCTTTCATTGCCTGCCTGGGGGTCAGGCGGGTTACCCCTCCGAGGATTATCCTCGGAGAGGGCTAGTGGGTAAAAACTTAATTTAGTTTTTAGGCACCCATTTCTGTTCCTTAACAAGGTAAATGAATGTCTTAGGATTATTCAAAATCCTCTTCAATACTGCTCTATCCAAAGAAACACTAGAATGTCTTCGAAGAATATTATAGGCTGCGCTTAAATCCGCGTTAAATTGTCCACATTTCTTGCACACTACTAGTCCCCTGTAAGGACGCTGTACTCGCTGACTGCACACTGGGCAAATACTACTAGTATTCTCTTCACTCACCTCAACTACCTCAATACCCCTGACTTCACACTGTCTTCTCAAAGAATCAATTATTTGACGCGGAGCGAAAAATCCTCTAAGCAGTTCTCGAGTACGCTTCGACACAACTTCTTCAACTAAGTCTTCTCTACTAACACA
>QMRV01000037.1 GCA_003649445.1 Thermoprotei archaeon
GGCGCCAAGAAATAAACTACAAGGATCCCTAAACTCACTAAAACAATATACTTGCGCTCCACAGATACTTTAACTCAAATACAGCAGAAAAAACTATTCACAAAACACTAAACTCTGAACATGAATAGCGGGACATATGCCTTATCGTGAGTTTAGTTTTAGTGTCTTTTTTCATTAGTGTTTTTATTGTTTCATAAGTTTTAAATTCCGGTGCTTTGGCGTCGTAGAACTTGTATTTTCCGTAGGAGAGTTTTGCGGCGTGTTGTCCCATGTATCCTCCGTGTACTGGGTATACTAGTACTATGTTTAGCTGTATGCATGTGTCGTGCATTGCTTTAAGGAATTTTTCTGCTGTTCTGGCGAAAGTTTCTGAGAGAATACTGCTAGTGGAGTGTTGTCTAAGGGACTGAAATCAAATATCATTAATATTGTGGCGTTGACTTTACCTTTTACTAGTTTTACTACTTCTCTCCACTTACTAATATTTATTTGGAGACTCAGTACTTCATTTACTTCTACTGTTTTTGTAACAAAGTTTACTGGCAGCACTTCTTTGTAGGAGTATACTGCCCGATCAGACCATGTACCAACCATTATTCCCATAGCCTTTATTTTCTTCACTAAACTGACTGCAGCCATATAGGCTTCCTTGACCGCTGGGTGATTGTAGTCTCTTGTAATACGGTACGCGATATTAGCTTGAGTAAAGAGCGCATCGAGACAAACATACTTTACGCCAGCTTTCTTCAAAGCGGCTATTTTCTTAAGCAAAAATTCTTGATAAAACTTGTTAGTTATGTCGAGGAACACTGAGCCCTCGGGTATACCCATACTTTGTCTGAAAAACTCTTGTGTAGCTTCTCTTCCATAGGGGAGACCTCACTTAGAGTAATCTAATGCAACAGACTCTAAAACTTCTCTTGGAATAGGCTTAAATGTCAATGGATCATAGTTGAAGTCTACTCTAAAGTTCCGGACAAGAATACATGGACAGTAAATAGCGCCGACGCTCTTACATACCTTGACTTCAGCTCTAATATCTTCTAGCGTATACGCGTATTCAGAAACCCGCTCAGCAAACAACTTCGCCTTACTCAGAGACGATCCCGCCTTCAATCCAATAACATAAGCCGAAGACGCATTAGGAACAGGAGAAAAGCCGACAATAGCCTTAGAGTACCAAACCATCCAGGGACAAAGCTCCTTCAAAACCTTAACCCCTCAGGAGAACCATGAAGAATTATCATACAAAATAGCCCCACAAACAGTTTTGCTTCCACTACCTTACCCCTCCACGTCAGAGCTAAGTGTCTCGGTGCTCTACCATCTCTACCCAGCGCGTAGAGGAGACGAGAAACCGTATAAATGTTAGCGTTCAGCGCAGTAAAAGCCGAGAGAATAACTCCCGCTGTTATAATGTATAAGCCAAGGTTCCCCAGTAACATGGAAGCCAGCGTCGCTAGTATCGTCGCCTCATGATAGGAAGACAGGCTCCGAGAAACATAGGCTAAAAGAGTATATGTAACCCCAGCAGCTCTCGAGGAAGATTCAGAGAAGGCCTCAAAGAAAACACAGCATAAACCGCGTAGAAAGCCGAAGCCACAGTATACGCTACAAGCTGAAGAAAAAATAACAGCACAGCCCTTTCAGAGAAAAAACTCGCACTCCTATATTCAATCTTCATGACTCGCATCCCCACAAACACGCTCAACAACACAACCAACATACCCTATACCTAAAACAAAAACAATAAAATCATTAGTAGCATCAAAGAAAGACCCCCCCGCCAAGTGAAAATCACTCAGTAAATAAAACACCCCCTTATAAAATCCCCAGGCTTAGCAAATAACTACTAAAATAAACTTTATTCGAGCGACATCTATTAAAATGATTAATATTGTTGTATTTAACCTTGAATATATTTTGGAAGAAGAGATAACATTATTCTTGTAGATACACTCCAGCCTCGCTTTAAAATATTTTCAGACAACTCACATGGTTTTTTAGAGTAATTCTCAAGTAATAATAGCGTATTAAACCAGTAATTGTCAATAGATTCTCTAGTACTTGCCGCTCTATTGTCAAAAAGCTGTAAAAACCAGTATAAGGCTAAGGAATATACGAGTATTCTAAACCGATTAGTGCTAGAACGTGTTATTCTATTATATTCAATAGTACTTATTTTATATTCTTTGTACCTTGAGAGATTCTCAATCAGTTTATTTACAGTTTCTTTATCACTTTTATCGGCTAGTATTTCATTTAATAATTGTTGAAGATTAAGCAAGGCGCCCTCGAATCCCGGTTTCATGTAGATTGAAGATTCTCTCGTAAAGGTAGTTCCTATATGACTAGGAGCAAAGAAATCACTACTTAGTACTTTTTTCCAGTGCCTGTATTCATGGTGAAGAAAGATTGCTTTAGCTATTGCTAGAGAGTCACTTGATAGTTGAGTAGACTGCAGTATTTTAAACGCGATTGCAGCAGACAATACGTTATGATACGCGTATTTTTCTTCAAGATACTTTCTAGTAAGCTTTCCTACATCGTGAAGTACTATAGCTAATATTAAGTCCTTCCAGAGAAACTTCTTCTCACTGAAGCACTTTTCTATACTACATTTAAATCTAAGAGCCTCAGCTAAAGCCAGAGCAGTATGTGCTATCCAACATCCACTAGGCTGACCCTCAAGGAAAACTGAAGGAAAATTCGAGGCTACACAATTGTTTTTACAAGGAATTTCCTTCAGAAACTTCTCTTTTAGCACTATACACTCCGGAGGTCTTACTTTTCTTTCCAAGGACTAACCACCCCTAATTCAGCTCCATTCCACTCCTCATAGTATATAGGATTAAGTAGAAAGAAAGACCCTTTGCTTACAAGACTAGAAAACGAGGCTAAATTCCTCTCAATAACATTGATCTCGACATTCTCTCTGAAATCTAACTTCAGTTCATAGAGCACTTTATGCTCACCTAAAGTATGAACAATAGCAGGAATAGGCTTTTCCAATTTCCTAAGAGATAATCTAACCAAATTATCCTTGAACTCATCAAAAGAAACCTTTAGAAAGTTTTCTTTAGTAAGCTTATTATAGTGATCCATTGAAGGAAGCCAACACTTCAGCTCATACCCCAGTCTCAATAAAGGAGAAGAAGTCTCATGTCCTTTTCTAGAAAACAGATTAAGAGGCAAATTCTGTATCCACTTACCTACACGAATAACAAGGTTCTCTACATTTCTCTTCAAATACTCTACCTCTTCCCTAGTGAAAACCCTATCAACAAGCTCTTGAGCAACCTTAAGTAATTTAACAGAAAGAGAAAGCTCTTTCTCCATACCATGTATCTCCTCTACAGTTCTACGGAGTAGCCGCAGAGGATAAACTTTCTTACCAGCCTCCTCGCTTACAAAAACTACAGCTCTGCCACTCTCCTTACGTCCACATCTCCCCAATCTCTGAATCAAAGAGTCTACTGGAGAAACATCAGTCAATAGAAGTTTAACATTCAGATCTAAGCCTGCCTCAACAACCTGCGTTGCTACAAGCAATATCCTCTTAGAAATCTCCTCTGATCCATCGCCTCTTTTCTCAAACAAATCCTCTATTTCTCTTCTAGCACCCCTCCTCAGCCTCGAATGAAGCAAAAGAGGAACCGCGTCTCCAAGCTTACCCTCCTTCTTTAAATTAATAAGAGTCTTGTATATCTCCGCGGCTTTCTCCACTTTATTAACTACAATTAGCCCTGGCAGATTCTCCTCAAAAGAATAGTCTCTTAAAATACTCAGCAGCCGCTCATCAGACGGCAACTCTCCCTCAACAAGCTCCACATCTAAAGCTCCTCTCAAGGCTTCATCTCTCGAATCAATTATCTTTAAAGACTCCTCCCAAATATCTCTAATCCTATACTTATGAATAGCCCTGCTTAACATACAACTAATATCATTGATAAGCACTTCAGGTAACGTAGCACTCAACATGATGACCCTTGCCCCTAACTCAAGCAACGAAGACACATGGTAAGGAATTAGACTTAAAGAATACCAGTACTCATCTTGAAGCAACTGAATCTCGTCCATAATAACAAGAGAATTAGAGACTTTACTCATCGGCAACAATACATTATATCCAGGCCTAACGATACCATAAAACTGGTAAAGCAGAGTATCATATGTAGTCACTACAATATCGCCCTCCAAGTAAGGCTTAAGCAAGCCGAACTCCCCGTAATCAAGAGTAACAGTACACCAAGAGATACCAAGCGCTTCAACAGACCTACTAAGTCTACGCCTCATAGCAAATGCAAGAGACCTGGTTGGAAGAACGTAAATCATCGAAAGCCAGGGCCTACACTCTATTTCAAGTCCTCTAAGAAACTTCGCAGTAACAGCTTCAGTCTTACCACAACCAGTAGGCGCCCTAACGATCACAAGCCCTACACTTAAGTCTAAAGCCTTCCAAACATCCTCGAAAAAAGAATACTTTCTAACGTTACGTCCTCTAGCCTTAACTATCCTACTTACAATACTCCAAAACTCCTCCATAGTTTCAGCAAGCTAAAGAAAATAATGCTTCACAAATCCCGGAGGCATAGAATTTCTTATCGAAAGCCTTGTATCCGCTACGAGCAAAGTCGTATAAGTTCTCGAGATTACGTCCAATCAAAAACTCGAACAGCGCGTCTAGAGAATCTACAGCATGATGTGCAATAGGAGACTTAACACGAGCCCTCCTAAGAAGAGACAACGTGACTTCCCTCAATCTATCCCAAATCCCCGTACCCTTAGCCTCACTTATCTTGATTATTTCAGCTAGTGTAGCAATAAGAGAATCTAGTTCAATATCTTGATAACCTCGTACTTGAACAGCTCTTGCAGTATTGAAACGAACAACCAAAGCTCTCCAGCGAGCCTCCGCGCTATCCATACCTACAATTAGCTCACGGCTCATTAGAGAAACCATAGTGTAGACCAAAGTCCTAGAAGGCATAGAATCTATACTCAAGCCGAGCTCCCTCAAGAGAGACCTCTCGGACTCCTCCTCAGCACTCTCAGCTTCACTTTCATATTTCCTATACTCGCTCTCAAAAAATTCGTAATAATTATTAAAATATTCAGAATCAACTCTTCCCTCAAAAGCAAAGAGTACAACAAGCTTCTCCCTAGCAAAGGGAAGAATAATAGCCCCTTTAGTTAAACCAAGTATAGCAAGAGCAATACAACCCTGACACGCAACATACTGCTTAGTATCATACTTAGTTTTCTCGGTTAAATCAACATGTAAATACTTTCCAGCCATAGGAATTAACGGAAGCTTAAACACTCCTCCCTTTCTCGTCAATTTACCTTCCTCAAATACATGTCCAGGCTTCATCAATTTTTTCAAATATTCTTTAAATTTAGCAGAATCCCTCACATATTGATAAGCATTCAGGTAATCTTTCTCCGCCAGTAATCTGCCAAGATAAGACCTCTGAGAAATATCAGGTTCAAAAGCATCTTGCACTAACTGAATCACATCCCCTAGACCCGCATCAACCTCAACTATATAATGAGTACCCAATCCCTTAACTTTAAGTCCAGGAGCATCCTTAAGAGCATAGGCTAGTCCGTACACCATAAGAGTATCAGTATACAGAGAATGCCCAGGAGTATACAACACAACTCCGCTCATACTCTACCCCCTTTAACCATACCTAAAACTATATCACCATACTTGGTCTTACAGAAAGATACACCACTACTATACTTAAGCTCAACAATAGAAGGCCTCATTACAGGATACTTTCCACGAGGCCCTTTTTCAACACTATATTCGCAGGGCACAACAAAAGTCCTTATTTTCCTCGCTTCATCAGAAATCTTCATTAACATAAAGCCCCTCCCCTTAACACTAACTAATCCATCGGCTGGAGCTAGAAAAGATGTAGAAACATCAGTAGAAACTTCTATAGGACACTCCTCTGACCAAACTTTCACAACAGAGCATAGAGACTCAGTATCACCCAGTCGCTGAATTAACCATAAAACTTTAGGATCTACTACATTTTTCTTAAAAATCCATGCACAAATAATCTCAAAGCCCATAGTATATTCTCTATAGAATGCATCAGTAAGTTCTACTTCAAGAATCCTCCTAGCCTCTACATAGTTCTTTTCGCTAATGGCCTTATTGAGCCTCACTATAGGCTTCACTTCACCTCGCTTCTTAGTTTCGTGAGCCTTATCGACAATCCTAAATCTCCTTAAAACAACAGCTGAATAAGTTAAAGGATATTCGCCCCTAGTCTCAGTATACGTGCTAAATAACCTAGCTCTAGCCGCTAAAAGCTCTCCTTTACGGACCATTTCTAATACTTCCGAATAAGCTTTAATCCCTTTACCAGAAGATACTCCAATGCAATAAGCTAAAGCACCTACAAGAGAAGATGGCTGGGGTAAAGACAAAGAGGACATTACTTGAAAAGCTTCAGGGTGTTTAACAGAAAAAAGAGGTAATCTAATTTGGGCAAAAATTACCTGAGCCACTGCTCAACCACCTCTGCAGCTCTCGCCAATACCTTAATTACTGTGCCCTCAGACTCAACGAGACCTTGCGCTAAAGTCTTCGAAAATATTTCGCCAGCTTTCTCGCCGTACACAAAAACCTTGAGATTCTTTATGAGACCTGAATCAACTGCTGCTTTAAGTATTCTCGCACTCTCTTCTAAGTAGTCGCAGTAGAATCCATGTATAAGGTTAGGCAGAGGCTCCTTACTAACAGCGCAGACAAGTTCTACAGTCTTAATAATAGGTATTGCTCTAGATGCAGCTGCTCCAAAGCGTCCGGCTAATATATCTGCTAAAGCTAGTACAGCGCATTTAGCTCTAAGCTTACGCTCATCCAATGGCAGTACCTTTTCAGGATTATCAGGATCTGCTAAAGGTCTGCCGACGTAAGCTAAGTCCATAGAAGAGAGAAAGCCGTAAAGGCCGCTAGCATATTCTCTCTTAAACACCATCATTACTTGCTCTCCCTTAGGAATAGCTCCAGTTTTATCAGTAAATACTCTATTATGAGTAATAGCAGCATATTCAGCTCTCATCTCTTCAGCTGGCAACATAAAGGCAAATTTAACTATACTCTCGCGCCTAACCTGTCTCTGAGGCTGCAGAAAACCATGTAGATCCTCTATAGCACAAGCTTTTATAAAATCATATTCATCACTATAATCTAGGTTAGACCTATACATTATGTAGCGCTTACAGTTTTCACATAAAGCAGAATACCCTTGACTCTTAAGTAGCTCAGAAACTCTAACTGCATGCCAGTGTTTAATCATGTTGCCTGAAATTACGATATCCTCAGTAATCTCGTAGCCTTTCTCTCTCCTACGTAAAATAAACATCTTAGTTAAGCCCATATAGTTTCCAACAGACCCTTCTGCATTAGCGCTATGTACATTAACTATAGCTCTACCCGTAACACGAACATACACCATATTTCTCACCTAGACCTAATACCTCCATAAGCTAAGGCTAAAGTAGCCAAAATAGTACCAACAGCCTTAGGATCCCTATGAGCTAGCTCAATAAGCTTCTTTACATCATCGTGCCCGACACTAAAAGCCGCTTTAATGTTATCGCATTCAAAAGTAATCTCGTAATCTCCTCGCTTAACACCTTCCTCAAGCTTACTTAAAACCCTATCTTTAACTCTCATACTTTCGTAAACAGCCGACAAAAAATCGTTAAAGTCTCTACACCTAGCCATCTTATCGAATAGCGCTAAATTACCTTCAACGATCTTGTAAGCAGCTAGGTATCTTATATAGTGTTCACGAGCTGTCTTATAGTCTTCTGAAACCAGCAATTCTTCTACTATACTTCTCTTCTCTTTTTCCGACATATTCATTATAGTATATACTTATGAGAAATATAAAACTTTCTATTCATATGAACGGATATGACATTTATATACAATATGTGCATATTATATGCAACGAAATCATGTATAATTGTATTATACAAGCAACAAACCGAGCCTAGAAAGCCTATAGCCTCCATCAGCTCTTTCGACAAATCCTTCCTCGACAAGTGCTTGAAGCTGTCTATAAATAGTACTACGGTCCTTACCAAGTAATCCACTTAAGTCAGATGGCTTATATACACGACCAGGCTTCATAGCTTTAAGCAACTCCAATCTCTCACTCGTAAGCCTGTATTTAACAATCCTCTGAACCTCCGGAATCTTAAGAGCCATGCCTCTACCCTCCAAATAAACCTCCACTGAAGGCTCATACTTCCAGTCAATAAGCATATAAGCCAAGAAAACCGCAATACCGAGGGCCCTCATACCTCCCGTTATAGATATCTTAACTCTAAGCTCTCTTAAATCCTCAAAAATCTCCTTAACTCTACACACTGCTTCAACAAAATCATTTAAAGGCACTTGATACTTCTCAACCTTAACATTAAGCCTCTTAGGCAGCTCCATTAACCCTATAACATCCTGAAACTGTCTCCAAGCTCTTTCAGCCCTCTCATCAGGAAATCCAGCAGTAAAAACAATTATCCTAGCGCCGGGGGAAAAACCGTCAGCAACTGACGAAGCAACAGCACTAACTAAAGGTCCCGGATCAAAACCAAGCACCATAACCAATGCGTCCAGTGCTCTCATCATACACAATCATGTATACTAAAAACAACACCATTATAACAGTATCCCTTACAGTAATAATGCTTTACATTCTAGCCATCAATACTCAGGCAAAACGATCCTCCGCCTAAATATATTTATTCGTCTTGCTAGAAAAGTTTTATAGTATATCTAACTTAATTTGTTACGATGGAAGATTTTGTGAAATTCAATTACAGCAAATTTTAGATCTTTTTACAGAATATTGTATTAAGAAGTTTGGAAATTGTTTAGAAAGTATTGTAATCTACGGTAGTGTAGCTAGAGGAGAATTTTTACCCAGTATCAGTGATATAGACACTATTATAATATTTAAAGAGAAATGCTGGAAAGGTGACGTAAGTGAAGAAACTTTTCCCGTACCGACTTGGATTGCTTCTAAGCTTTTAAAGATACTTGATGAAATATATAGAGAATTAGGCCTTAAAAAGCCAATTATTGATGCCCGGGCTACTACAATAAATATTATTAAAAAGGATTAGACCCTAAGATTACTCCATTTTAGTTACATAATATAAAAAT
This sequence comes from Thermoprotei archaeon, assembly GCA_003649445.1. Next base: position 9,200 of record QMRV01000037.1, read on the forward strand.
GTGGATATAAAGTACTTTACGGAAAAGATGTATTCAAAGAATATGTTCCGCCACCTATAACCAGAAATGACGTAATAAAAACTCTTGAATATGCACTAAAAACAGTTAAACTATTATCAAAAGCTAAACTAATAGGCAAAAAAGAGTTAACATTACACGATAAAGCTAAAGCTTGCATAAATAATGCTATAATAGCTCTGCAAGCATTTCTTTGTCTTTACGGAGATTTTATTCCATCAAAGAAAAAAGCATGCGAAGAATTTAAGAAAAAAATTCAATTACCTACCTGAAGCGAAAATTGCAAGTGAACTGTACCAAGCTTTACTCAAACTTAATCAGTTAACTAAGAAAGAGCTTGTGAATGCGATAATGAAAAGTATAACTTTTATTCAATCTTTAATTCAAATGGTCAAAAACGATAAATTTACTAATTCTTCCTTACATAGCAAGCCATCCCTTTCTTCTACCCGAAGTTAAAGATAATATAAGAAAAAGTTAAAGAAATTAATAAAGCAGCTTCTACCTAAGCTATTCCTAAATAATTCATCAAAACAAAGAAAGAAAATCACCAGAAAAGCTTGATATGAAAACTAGATAAAACATAAACCATGAAGTTCACTTAACACATCCTCCTCAAAGACGAGTACATAGCCTACGTCCGCTGTAATAACAAGTCTATGTGCAGAGTCACTCAGTATCTCAGATAAGTGTCAGCGTTACTCCCATCCTTTCTATTATCTTTTGATTATTAAGTAGACTTCAATTGGCGTACCATCAATAAACCTTAAAAGATCCTTTCCATTATTTTTTGATTGCTAAGGTACGAGAAAGAACGGTAGCACTAAATACATGTTTCCTCCTAACTTTCTAATTATCTTTTGATTGTTAAGGAAACTTTTTTGTAAATAGTCTTTATTTAAATTTTAGTAGGTTAATAAAATGACCTCAGTTAGTATGACTAGTCTTACACTTTAGATTGTTTGATTATATCTATCATTTTCTTTAGTGTTAGCTTATTTGAACTCAACACTTGTATTCCAGCGGCTATACGTTTTCCTCCAGCTGAAACTTCGTATCCATGTTGTCTCATTTTTTCGGCTAGCGTTAAAGCTATTTTTGATGCATCTACCTGAGGGACTAGACTTCCAATATGTATTAAGCAGACATGTTCCTTTACAAGCGCTATCATTATAACTGGTTTACCTCTTTTCTCTAAATTTAACATAGCTTCCCTAAAGACTACCCGCTCCTCCTTATCTCGATAATACCATGAAACTAAGTACTGACCAACATCTATAGCTCTTTTCATGATCTCCGGCACTAAAGACACAGCTTTATCGTAGTTAGCAGCCTCTTCTCTAGCTAATTTTAGCAGTTCACTAAACCTCTCCTCAATAAGTAAAGCTAATACCCTTTGCCTAAACTCCTGACTTTCAATATTATATAAATAGCTCCTATGTAAAGTCCATGCTAAAGAATCCTCCTTACTTCTCCCCTGATCTATTAAAGCAACAGCCCTCAAAATATCAGCCAACACTCCTTCAGGCCTAAGACCTACTACCTCTACAACTAAGTCAGCAACTGAAGCAACTTCCCTAGACACGCTCAATAAAACTTCCTCACGATCCGGCATTATAACTTTAATTCCCGTAAACCCATGATGATCTATAAGAATATTTTCACCCAATACCCTATAACCTCTACTAGGCGGAAGCTCAATCAACACAGTATCTACAAAACCAAGCCGAGAAATTTCCCTTGGCGGCGGAAAAGAAACTCCCCCAACACCTATACCCCTAATCTTCAATTGCTTAACAAATATAGCTGTAGCCAAAATTCCATCCCAGTCACCATCACTAACTACATCAATAGGCTCCCTCTCCTTACACCACTCAAGTATCTTATCGAAGACCTTTTTATACACAATAACTATTCTAACCACGCCATTTAACTATTTCTTCAGAAAACAGCACATTACTGTTCACCGGAGAAAATCTTAATAAATATAATAAAAACAATAATAGTAGATGCCTCAAAACAATACCTATCAACTAGAAATAGTAGTATCCATACCTTCAATAACCATATTTTACCCTGATCTGACATATTCCTTCGGCGATAATGTCCGAGAATACGATGCTTTAATAATAGCAAAAATAAATAATCAACCAATAGTTCTCTTAGCAGAAGAAGTATCAAGTCATGAAGAAAGCGGAAAAGTAATTGTTGACCTAACTCTAGAATACCCACCAGTACTCTACGTCTTTAATAAAACAAATGATTACAAGATGTTTTTAACACCGCTCAGACTATCTATACGCAACTTATCTTTACCCCGAACAATACAGCCAGATAAGCTAGCTAACATATGGGCCAATGGATACGACCTCTTTAATTTATTATTTTACTCTTTGCTATTTATGCATCGCGAAACTTTAGAAAAAATACTCAACGATATCTCAGAACTAGAAGTACCTCGGAACACAAATTTATGTTTACTAAGCGAACTTTCTAAATGTTTAAAAAGCATTATTATTAATAATAATAGTAGCAATAATATAATATCTACTTCAGAAAAAATAAAATCTTTTAAATATATAAATATCAGTACACCAAAACCTGCTGATAAAATTATCGCTAAGTTAGCAGCCAAAGAAACAGTAGTTTACCTACTTCCACAATTGCTAAGAGAGTATGAGTCTAGTAAGGTAAGGAAATATTTTCCTATAAACTTGGCATTAGCTATACTAAATATACTATCAGGAAATACAAGTAAGCTCTACTTCAGAGTAATCGGCTTAGGTGCTGGGGCTCAATATTCAAAATATATTTTAAATGAAATTAAATGTTTTATCAAAGACTTAAAAATAAATTGTGATATCAAAGGCATAATAGAGATGAAGCCCGAAGCTATGAGTAAAATAATAATAGAAGATGCAGAAAAAATAGTCAGCGAGACTACAGCTCCCAATGTATTAGTTGTAGTTGCTGGAGACTATAATAAGAAGCTTTTTACCGAACTTATTGTCACCATAGCTTCTATCTTTAAGAACTCTAAGTACAAAATATTAGTTTTCCCTGAAGTTATATACTGTATATTAAGAGATATAGAGAAAAAGCTTGTTTCCACGAATGCTCCCTTAAACTATAATCCAGAGAAACGCAAAGAGAAAAAAGTTAACCCAATTAAATCAATTCTTGAAAAAGATATCTTATTAATTGAAGACGAAAAAGCTAGAAAACTAATAAAATTACTTACTCAACTTAGAGGTGAAAAATAAATGCCAGTCCCCCATTTCTCTTATAATTATATCAACTTTAAACATACACCCGTGTCAGAAAAACAACACATTAGTACACACAGAAAACTTAATAATGAAAAAATATTCATACCTCTATTTTACATTAGTGCTAAGAAAAACCCTGCAAAGAAGCTCATAGAACTGCTTATAGAATTCGGCAGCTTCTTCGCTATTAAACCTTCAAGTATTAAAATAGATCATATAGATATTTTAGGAGGTTATATACTGGACTTCGATATTTATAAAAAAGCACTAATTTTTAATATTAAAAAAGAAAAAGATAAAAAGGGGAAAAGCGAAGGTTGGGGAAAATTAAGAATAATGAAAACTCTTAAGTACTTAAGTGAAATTAATACCCTATCTCCATTTTCAGCTCGCATATACTTTACAATAGAAAAACCGATACAAGAAGCCTGGTCTCCATCATACATAAAGTTTATACATGAGAACTTAAAGAAGTCTACCTTTTCATGTGATATTGAACTTTTCACTTATTATGCGAAGAAACTCGAGAAACTAGGTCTTTACGTAGAAAATCCTGACGGCTACATGTCTGCCTTGTCAATAGTTGCTTGGGGCACAGGAGCCCACAGACATGGAATGGCCCTTAAACAAATAGCTGCACAAGAACTTCTAGAAAGTATAATTTTAAATCAAGAAAAAGCATCTCATGCCCTAGTCTTTCTTTCAGCTCTTATAGTCGATACTTATGCATGGTTACCTTATATTCTAGGAAGAAAAGAAGTAGCTTTAACTTCAGAACTTCAATATGCGATCGCTGCTACACCATTACGTGAATTAGAAGAAGCTACAAGAAACTTATCACAAGTAGTACCCAGCTTAAGAAATAAAGTATATATTAGACTAAGAAAAGAACTAAACCATATACACATACCTCAAAACATTAATGAATTCTGTAAATACTTAAAACAGCTAGAACAAGCCATACGTGAAAGCATTAAAGACCACTACAGTAAAGACATTAAAAGAGAAGTACTCATAGGCCGCTTAAACATTTTGTCACAAGAAATAGCTAAGAAAATGAAAAAAGAAAAAATTAAAAAAATACTAATAACACTAACAGAGCAGACCGCTCCCATACTAATGGAAATAATTCAACTCGAAGCAACCGACATAGAAGAAACTACTATAATTTACACTCCTCAAACTCTCTATAATAGACTGCTATTTGCCGAAAAACTAGGAAATATAAAGAAAGTACACTACATTCCAGTATCATCAATTGAGCCCGCTATAACAGAAGAAATTCTAAAAAAGAATATGAGAAACCGATACGACCTCGCTATAATTCAAGGCTCACTCACAATAGCACTATCAGTCTTAGACAATTTACATGACCGCATTGATTCCTCAAAAATAATATTCGTTTAAATATTTTAACAGCCTTAAAATAAATATCTCAAATGTCAATAGACCCAGCTAAAAACCTTAAATCTTCACTTACCTTATTATTTCCATAAACAATTTGACACTAAAATAATTAAAACAATTATAATTCCATACCTATACTTCTAAAGCGTTCTTTATTTCCCGATCTTAACATTAGATTGTAGAGTCTTGAATATATAGCTATATTTTCTAAGTCTCTTCTCTTTAAATTCTTTAGTTCTCTTACCATATTGCGAGCTACTCTATTTATAGCATTTAGCTCTTGAGCCGTTGGTGGGCGTTCTCTAATGAGTGAGGTTATATTTTTGAGTAAAGATGACTTTACCATTATAAAGGTATCTTGATTAGTATCTATTGCTCTAACATAGGCTTTTAAAGCCTGAAATACCATTAAATAATAATGATGCCATTTATTTTTTACTATTTCTTTTATTACTGATTCACTAGACAGGATATTTGTTAATCTTTTTGCTACTCTTTTATAGCTCAAGTTCAAACACCTCTTTTAGAGTTGATTTATATTTATCCTTTAATTCCTCTAGATAGCTCGTTAAATCTATTTGCTCAGCAGCGCCTTTAGCAATCATAGCTCCTACAGCCATTTCAGTAGTTGCCTTTAAAATTCTTATTTTTCCTAATCCTTTAGGTTTTCCGTAACCTAATAGTATAGTTCCGCCTATAGGATATCCTAAGGCTAAAAGTATTTCAGCTAGCTCTTTCTCACTTGTATTTACTACTATTATCTTTGTCGTCAATATAGTATTACTTGGGATACACTCTAAGACCAGTATTGACTTGTCATTTTCTCTAGGAAGATCTGGCTTGTATATTTTTATTGAACTTGGAAGACTCCTTCTAGGCCGCCAGCTTGGTCCTACTTTCTCGTAAACTAGCTCTTTAATAGCCTCTGGTACAGCATCTTCAAATAATGCTCTAGACATATATCCAGGAAAACCAAATAGACTTGAGGTTTTCTCCTGTTTCCTATACACAGCTAAATGATAATGAGCTGTCACTCCCTTAAGAGTCGAGCCAGGTATTATCGGCACTCCCTTCGCATTCTTTACATTAAGGGATAGCGGCAAGTTTTCATGTATTGAAAAATCGCCCGAACCTACATGAACTGAAGTAATAGTTTTCAAGGTTAATTTTAGTATACCTATATTTTCTATTAACTCATGAGACTTTGTTTCTTTCAATCTCATTCTACTAGGTTTGTCTACCTGAATAAATTTGTAATAAGTGCTTGTAGACGACATTTTACTACCCCTTCAGTTCATTAAGCACATCACTTAGACTCTTTTTAATAGAGTCCCATGTGAAGGAACAAAGTATGCCAAAAGGTAGCTCTTTAAGCACTTTCCCATCTAAACCGTTTGGAGTATAGTTGTCCTTAACTCTCACATTTTTATCCCACTTAAATACTTCTACCTCTATAGGCTTTAAAACTCTATTCTCTCCCTTACTTATGTCTATTGTATAAGTGACTTTAGTTTTCTCAATAAAATTGCCTATAAACAGTACTTTAACATCATTAAAATCTATTGTTATCTGACCATATCCTCTACTTTTAGACCTACCTAGTCTAGCTATACCTAAGTTAGCTAAGTTTACTGCAAGTTCTAGAAGCGATAAAAGGGATAAAGGCATGTTCCTAAAGTAGATTTTAGATCTAAAAAGTGTATTCTCTACTACATACTCTTGTTCAAATGGACCGTGTTGAACTCCCTGAGTCCGCGGATTAATCATTATGTGCTGACGACTCATAATCTTATACTCTCCTTCAACGTAAGCATCCATAAAGAACATATGAGAACCCCATGCTTCACCCACACTTTTTCCAAAAATATCCTCGATTATCTGAGAAGCACTTGTTACTCCGTAAGCTAATAGAGCTCTCTCAATATTCCCTCTAAAGAAGCCTTTAAGCGTAGAACCAGGTATAACAGGTCTCCCCATAGAGTCTAGCAATAAAGGAATATCAGGTGCTATAGGATCTAGAGGCTTTCTACCCGCGCCTATCGTTAAGGGAGTTACATTCCTTACTGAGAGATCTATTTCACCATTTATTACCAGTACATCAAATCCCTTAACGCTCATTTTCACACCCCTCTCTTAAAGAACCAAGAATCCAATCCTTCAGTTGATCACACGGAACTTCAACAGGATCACGTCCTTCAATAAGATCTTTAACTGTAGCGTAACGTATGGATTCTAGCTTAATGATTACATGTCCGTACCCTCTGCTTCTCCATCCTCCAAGGAAAGCGTCTATACCCTTATGAAGCATTAAGAGGAGTAGATAGAATAGCTTATTAGATTCTCTAAAGAAGTCTTCACTCAACTCATCGAAAACTATTGTAAAGACAAATTTAGTACTCTCTCCCCCTACTAGCTCTTTAACAGCCTCAACATTAACTAACATCCTTCTCTCTGCAACATCTCTCTTAGAATCTATCTTAACATGCGTCCTCTTTAAAGTAGACTCTTCTCTTAAATCACTTGTAAGCATAGCATCCGTGAACTTTATAGTTGAAGCTAAAGAAATGTTTCCTGAAGACCCGAAAATTCTGTCTAAAAGACATAGCTTATTCCAGTCTTCAAGCTTTATTTTCTCATTTACACTATCTATACACGGCTCTAATCTTATAGTAGTATCCCCAATTTTCAGCTCCCTCTCTCCTGTCAAGATATATCCGATTAAGAGCCGCGCTAAATAAGATCTAAAGAAGCCTTTAAGCGTAGAACCAGGTATAATAGGTACTCCAGAAGCATTCCGTATTACCGGAAGGTCGATAGGCGAAACAGGATCTCTTCCAGCACCTACATGCAATGGCTCTTTAAGCTCAACAACACACCTAGCCCACACCCTCCTCTTAAGTGAAAGAAAACCTCGCTCAATCAACTACGCCCACCTCTCCAATATATAATCTTTCTGAAGTTACATTTTAGTGCAGAAAATAGATATATAGATGCTGTTAATGTAGCAATTGCCAGCTCTATTCTTTCTTCATCAGTCTTACCTCTCTTATTTATCTCACTAAGTAATCTTCTCACAAAATAGTGTAAACTATCTTCGTAGTCAGCATCTCGCGCTATATACGCGGCTCTCAGCTTAAAATAGTCATAACTTCCTATCTTCTTTGCCTCTCTAGCAGCTTCAAGCATATTCCTTAGATTACTCATAGTAATTCTCCTGCCTTCCACTTCTTCTTCGCTTTCAATATATCTATTTTCAAAGATTTTCATAGCTATCTCACAGCCCTCTTTTTCAAATTTTCTCCTATCTAGAGCCGAATTCATGCACAACACCTCCTAAATTTGTATAAAATGAATAGGATTATTAAAAAACAACATATCTAACCCATGAAGCCTAACTATAGGGTCATCAGGGGGCTTAACTTCTAATCGAGCCAACTCATCCGAACCTACATTAGGCTCCAGTACATATACTCCCCCCGGATAAACAACATTCCTATACAAAATAAACGCATTAAGTAGCCACTTTTTCACATGATCCCTTCGAACACGCTGATAAAGTATTCTCCCTAATTTCTCTAAGCTTCTTTCATTACGCAGATATGTTACTACATCTACTGTCAAATAACCATTCGCTAAAGTCTTCCCTATAATAAGACTTCTCTCCCTCAAGTACTTATCTAACTCCATACTCTCCCTAATAGACAACCTAATAAGACCATAACCCTGGGCTCTTCTAGACCCAACTTTAAGCTCTAAACCTCCCTTCAGAAAATCTAACACCTCTCCATCCACTACTCCTCTAAATATAAACCTTGGAGGCTTTTCTTCCACATCTACATACTCAATAGTATACAGCAAACCTGTATTCCTCTCACTCATAAAAACAGTCCTCGTCTTTAAATCTAAGCAAACCCTAGTATATACCTTCTTCGGATAAGGACTAACTATTTTAACGCAATTCCCTTCTACATAAGCAAAAACACGTCCAACTTTCGGATTCAACTCATACAAGACCTTAACTACATCAAGGTCTCTCTTCTTCTTAACTTCCGCGGCTATAAGAGCACTAGACACGTATCTCCCATCCTTTAAAGCCAGAGTAGTTAAAGGTAAAGGCAAAGGATCAAATATCCCTAGACTAACCTCATCGACAATAGGATAAGCATTAGACAGCCAAATAGTATTCCTCGTAAGACTCTCCTTTAGCTCACTCAGGTTTTCAGGTAGCTTTTCCGAACTACGTAGCTTAAATACAATAGCTCCTGAAAGCGTAGATGAAGGAATGTAGTCCAAAGCCCTATAAAACGCCCCTCTACCATACTTACCAGTTATAACTATAGGCTCTAAAGCCTCCACCAGCCCAATAACTACATAACTCAAGATCTCACACCTCCTCACACTCTATTCTCTCAACTAAACCAAACCCTAAGCTAGACAAACCCCCAATCCCCCACCCCCTCAACAAACCAATAGCTGCACGAAAAAGCCTCAACTCCTCTTCCGTAGGCTCCTCTATAAAGTCTATAGAGTAAACTAAAGGCTTCAATCCATTACTATCCTTAACCTCCGATATAGCCTCATAAAACATAAGAGCCCTCTCACGTACAGTCCCATATCTAGCATCTATGCTGATCCTAGGTCTCACTTCAGTCAGCTTCCTAAGCTCCTCTAAAGTTAGCCCCTCCTCTAGTGTAACAACTATCTTACCCCTACGAGTCACAGGAGTATCCCTACCCTCTCCTAAACGAGGATCACTACCAAATAAACTAACATAAGCCTCACTATAGTTTTCACCCAGCACACGTGCAGCTATATAAGCAGCATGCCTTAAAGCCCCTCTAAGCGAAGCAGGAGGTATCGGAGTATACATCAACTTACCGCGAACAATTTTCCTATACGTAAAAAGTCTGTGATCCAGCTTCCTCACCTCTCCACTAGGCTGAAGTACAGCAGCCCCTCTCACATAGACCTTAAGCCTAAATTTCTTCAAGCTAACACCCCACAAAACGTTTTAATATCTCATATTCAAATTCACGAGGCCTACCTACTACACCCTCTTTCGGTATTCCTTCAACACTCTCTCTATCCTCAATAATATCAAGAATAGACGCTATAGTATAGAACCACCGCCAACTATGCTCATTTATCTTGCACGCTCTAACAAAAATCCTCATTACTCTCTTCATATTCTCAGCCCTATAAACAGCTTCTTCACGCTCCCCCCTCAACCCCCTAGCAATATCACTAAGAACCTTAGCAAAAGCCATCAAAGGATGACGCCCCTCAGTTAAAAACTCCTCCATAATCTCCTTCACATAATCACCTTTAATCCGGCCCTCACTACGACACAAAGCCTCTTTTAGAGCCAAAGACACAGGACACTCTCCCTCATCATTAAAGTATATCAGAGAACTAAAGAGCTGATCGTAGATCTCAGAGCCTCCGGGAGGAATTCTAGTCAGCTTATCCACTAAATCCCATGAAGCCCTAGCCTTCGAGTAAATAAGAGAAGCCTGAACACCAAACTTAAACTTCTTTCCAGAACGCTTAGTTACCTCCTTAGTAAATCTTAAAGCCCTCCTACTAGCATCATAGAGAAACACTCCAGGAACCTTAGTCTTACCTACAGCTACACCCATACTCACCCCAATCCTCTCCTCCAAGAGTTTCCTCATGTCATCAGAGAAATACGGAAGTTTAAGAAAAGATCTCAAAACATCATACACACGCCTAGCCCCCTCATAATAACCCTTAACAAACACATAAACATACTCCCCTCTAATACCTAACAAAAAATCATCCCCCGCCACAAACAAAGGAGTAACCGGTACAAGATACTTACCCAGCTTCATCGACTCAGCTAAATACAAATCCAAGTCCAAAACTCTCGAAAAACCTTCCTTAACACCTCTACCCATAAGCTCCGAAAAGAACAAAGATAAGAAATAAAAATCAAAAATATTCCTCGTACTCTTCTTCAAAGTCCCAAATCTATCACCATCTCCATACACAAGCCCAAAAATAGCAAGCTTACCATCATAATCATATTCCTCAAGATTATAAACATAATTTTTATAAAACTCTCTCTTAGCCTCATCTACAGCCTCCACTAAAACACGATACGCCGAAGACTTCTTCAAACACTCAACAAATCTCTCACGATACCTCCGCCCTTCTCCAGATAAAATATCTATTAAGGCTTTAGCATACAGCCTAGTAACATAGCAAGTCTTACAGAGAACATCATGTCCGCCCATAACAGCCAAGTGAACATCATTCACCTGACTAGAACTAGAAACGACTCTCCTAGCAAAATTTAATAACGCATCACTCTCTAAGCCTCTATCATTCCTACAATTCCTGCAAAGAAACCTAGCCTCCAAGCGCTCTTCTCCTTCATCTAAATTCAAGTCTCTTAAAGTGAGAAGAGCTGCTAGAAAAACTTGCCCAAATCTCTTAAGCAAGTCCTCTACAGAAACATCTATTCCCGATGCACCATTCCCGCGGAAAAGCAACACATCTAAATAAGGACACTTCTCGTGATTTAAAACATAGTCCCTGAGTATAGCCTCCTCAATACTCCCAGCAATCTCTGGCGGAGAAAGAAATACAGTCTCCCCAGCTTCACTACTAAGAAGAAACTCCGATCCCAGTATCTCAGAAACAGCATCCGCGGCCAACTTAGACGCAATATCTATCATCGCACTAGCTCCCCTCATATCAGCAAACCCACCAGTCCTAGAAACCAAAGCCTGCTTACCACCCACCTCAAACAACTGCAACCTAACAATACGCTCTCCCAACTCCTCACCACAACCTCTCTTAAGACACTCCAAAAAACCTCTAGCTAAAACAAACAACTCCCTATCCCCAATACTAGAAAACACCTCATTCTCACTCAGTAATCCTAATCCCTCCAAAACAGAACAAAGCGCAACACGCCTAACTTCAGCAAGCCTCTCCCTACTAGGAAGCCCACTACAACCAGACAACAAACCCCGCCTCCAAATCAAATACAAAGAAACAAGCGGACTATACAACCTAACCTCCAGTAAATCACCCATCTTTTCAATATCTCCTCTCCTCAAACACTCTCTTATATCACTCTCAACACACTCATAAAACCTATTCAACTCATCAAAACCAGCCCTCAAAACCTCCCTCACTCGCTTCAAAGAAAAAACACCCATCATAAGGAAAACCACCTCCCTACCACATCCTAAATAATTGCCCTCCAAAACTTATAAATACCTTTCTATTATCTAACCATCAAAAACACAGAAAAGAAATACAAGAGAGAAACACCCTACTCTTCTAAAATATCCCCTAAACAACGCAAATCATACCACAAACAACCACACTATCACACTCCAACACTTCCAATAAGACCATCAATTACAAAAACTACACACTCACTAACCACAAACCCTCCTATCTACCTCCAAGTCACTAACTCTCACCCCTTCATCCCATAAATCCACTATCCCACAAAACTTCCTACTATCTCTTAAATAATAAGCTAAAAACAGAGAAATGTAACCATTACCGTAATGAAACTTTCTATTATCTTTTGATTGTTAATTACGAGGTAAGCTGAACCGTACTGTGTTTTATTGATGAGGACTGTAGCTGGCTTTCTATTATCTTTTGATTGTTAATGACCGGCGGGAAGCGTGGGAGTAGAACTCGACTCAACTGCCACCTTTCTATTATCTTTTGATTGTTAATTCATGCACGCCATATCGTCGATTCCGCAGACTATTTCAAAAACTTTCTATTATCTTTTGATTGTTAATCTCGATTAGAGACGCTGTCCAGTACTGTAAACAGTATAATCTTTCTATTATCTTTTGATTGTTAATTATCCAGTAGGGCTTATTAGTCCATGTCATTCTCTTCCTGACTTTCTATTATCTTTTGATTGTTAATTCAAGCTCCTTTATTCTCGCAGCTGCCTCTCTGGCCTTCAGCTTTCTATTATCTTTTGATTGTTAATGAGCTAGAGGAAGAGGCCCGGCGCCTCAGAAACGAGATAGCTTTCTATTATCTTTTGATTGTTAATACACAATACTGCACACAACCTGCATAGAATACCAGAAGCGCATAAGCTTTCTATTATCTTTTGATTGTTAATACAAAGTGCTTGATTACTGGCTCTTTTACTTCGATTCTCCACCTTTCTATTATCTTTTGATTGTTAATCAGGGAGGAGGAGAGGAGGACGGCGGCATAAAGTATATATTTCTTTCTATTATCTTTTGATTGTTAATAGAAAGACACTACAC
>QMRV01000038.1 GCA_003649445.1 Thermoprotei archaeon
GAGACAGCAATATCTATTCTCCAGCTAGGTTTTTTGCTCACATATCTGTAGAGAACTCTATTGTTTTCCTCTAATACGCCTACTAATTTCCCCGTATTAGCGACGATAAGTCCTTTAGGGACTTCTATCTCTAAATTATAGCTGAAGCGCTGAGATGGAATCGTAGATATCTGTTTTCGTAGCTCTAGTTCTCCTAAAACAGGGTAAGAGTATGCGTCGAGCCTGAGAATTGTATAGTCGTTGCTTATTTTGTCTTTTACATATCGGAAAACATTGTCGTAGCCCTTGATGGTCCCTTGGTACATTATAGTAATCTGAGCGCTAGAGCCCGGAGCTATTGGAGACTTTAGTTTTACTTCAATATAGTTGACTTTAACTTCTCTAATGTCGGTAAAGTGGCGCAGACTCTGAACAAAGTTCAGCGATTTTCTGTCTACCTCTATGCTAGTTACCTTCAAACCCTTATTCAGTAGAAAGTTTATACAGCTGACCGGTTTAGAGCTAGTGTTCCTTAACTTCACTGTACACTTAGCTTTCATTACTCCTCTGTCGGTAAGAACATCTGCATGTAAATTGTACTGTAGGGGCGTAAGCAAAAGACCACCTTGCTCTAATTGACAACTAAACTAATATTAAATTAACTACGAATCTAAGCTGTTTTGGTTAAGTATTAAATACTTTACTCAGCGAGAAAAGTTGAGTAAAAATGAATGTTAAGGGCTTTAAAGAGAGAAAAATCAATGTGAGTCCTAGTAAGAGTGAAGAAGACTTAAATCAAGAAACCTTTACTAAAGGGTATTTCTCTGCTTTTAGTTAGGTAGCTTAATACTTGTACGCGTCCTTTTGAGAACTTTTTCCTTAAGGAGTCTATAGGCTTTTTAAGAGAATATGATCTTTGCTTTGAAAACTACTCTTTCTTCAAGAGCATCAATTATTGTCGGATTATTTTTCAACAGCTTTAGTGCTTCTTCAAGAGTATATGGGTGAGGTTCTGTAGGTAACTTAATGTCTTTAAGTAGCTTTAGTATGTTGTCTATTCGATCTAAATATTTTTCTGAAAATCAGTTATTATCAGTAAACCGTAGTCGTTCCAAGGACCTCGCTCTCTTCTAGCTCTGAATTCAAATAGTACTACGGCATGTAGTCTATATTTTTCTGCAGCCCTTTCACTACTTTTTCGAGAAGTCTTTTCATCAAAATTTTACTCCAGTAGTTTTTCCTACTTTGTCTAGATTCTACAATAAAGCTTAATGAGAGTGGCTTCAGGCTAATGTTGTTAATTCAGTGCGGCTCTCACTTAATTTCATTTTTCCAGTTTTAGAATCGTTGTCTTTAGTTTTTCAGTTTTCTGTTCTCACTAAGGATATAGCGTGTAAAGCAAGTTTTCTGCAATCAAGTCTAGAGGCTAGGTATTTAAATCTTTGTCTGTAAAAAATCAAGCTATTTGGGTGGTTTAGCTAAGGCGGTGGCGGGATTGGTGGAGGAGGCGGCGGTGGGGGAAGCTTCTTTCTCCTTTTCAGTAGAAATACTGTTGCTCCGGCGGCTGTGGCGAGTGCTAGTGCAGCTGCTATGTAGTATGGTGTATAGTCTTCTTGGACTTCTACTGTGACTGTATTTGAGGAGGCGGCGTAGTTGTTTCTTGTTTCAGGTACTACTGCTACTATAGTCCACTTGCCTGTTTCATCGAGTTTAACTGTGGTAGTAAATGATTTTCCAGTAACTTCTATCTTTTTGCTGAGTATTCTTCCTGTAGGAGAAGTCATATTGATGAAAAGTTCTCCGTAGTACCTAGTAATATTTCCGCTGACGACTAGTTCCTCGCCTTTCTTTACGCTAGTTTTCTCTAATGTAATAGTTACTGAAGGCTTGCTTCTGCTTATTGTCAGTGCTACAGTATTTGACTCGTAGCCTGTAATAGTGTCAGGTATCTCTACTACTGCTACTACGGTGTAGTTTCCTGCAGGCAATTTATCTGTAGAAATACTTGTAGTCTTACTGTATGTAGTAGAGTTTAGCAAAATAAAGCCTTCTTCTAACTCCTTATTATAGGCTAGGACTACTAGCCTGTAGTCAAGCACATTGGTGCTTACTTTTACTCCTACTTTTTCTCCGAAAACAGTTTTGCTAGGTGAAACAGTTAGTTTAACTGAAGGTGTCTGAGCTAAGTTTGCTTCAGAGACCTTAAAGTTCTTAATGTTATACTTTGAGCCCTGAGCTAGTAGCTGCTGGCCTTTACTTAGTACAATTTCTTTATTAGGAGTTTTTACGCGCACGGATCCTTCGTAAATAGATATTGTTACTTTACTTCCGTCAACTTCTACTAGAACTTTGCTCTTAAAGTCACATATTCTGTAAGATGAGCCAGCACGTATTATGAGCCAGCTGGGATGCCCTGTTGTTTGTACGAGAATTCTGCCCTTAACTACCTTTATTTCGTTTCTACTGAACTCTATTTGTGACTGATGAATTGAAAATAGTTTGACTTTTTCGAAGCAGACCATACTCCAGTGATTTAATGTGAGTTTATCTCCTTCGTGTATGACTGCTCCATAAATCTGGCTTTGCTCTAATGGAGTTTTCTTACCGTCTCTAATGTACTCTCCCTTCGACCTAACTATTATGACAATATATTTCCCTGAGACACTTCCTTTAGTTTTTGAGGAAGAAAAGAAGTGCTTAATATTGTACTGGTTGCATAATTCAACGATTTTTCCTCTTAAGTCGGGGTAGTGTTTGTAGGCGAGCGTGTTCCATTCAATAATAGTTCTAACTACGTGGTTTGGCAGAACTTTACTGGCGTCTACAACTGCTAGGAACTGTGAATAGGCTTTAGTAGGGTCGCTGGAAAGCAGGTTAAGTAGGTAGCCTGCTATTCTCCCTTCAACTAGTTCTCCTCTATACTTGCTACCCTTATAGATGTTTCCCGAATACATTTCTACTTTTGGTAAAGGAATGTCGTAGAGAGAAGCCATTTTTGACTTAATGTACTTTAAGACAAGTGAGGCAAAAAACCAGCTATGACCTTCATCAAATGCAACGAACTCTGATGAGCATGGAGCATACGTAGAGCCGTGTTTTCCTCCAAGTTTTCTCCACCTAAAGTAGAGACTCGGGTCGGGCCAAACATTTTCTCTAACAGCGTGGCCATACTCATGGAAAATTCCTTCAAGGTCTCCTACAAGCCCTTTATCTGACCAAAAACTGTAAGTAGTGGATGCATCGTGCTCAAGTTTTATTTGTTGCCAGTAAACTGTAGTATAGTGGCACTGCCCTGTACCGTAGTACAGCGGGATATTTCTGATCGTAGTCGTTACTCTGGAGTCTACTCCGGCATCTAAGAGAAACTTGTAGATAGTATAGCGTATAAGTTTATCCCAAGCATCGATGGTTCTTAGTTTAATTGTAGCGCCTTCAGTAATATCGAGTGGAGATTTCTCAAAAATACTGCTGGAATAGGTGTAGACTCGGGCATTGTATGTTCTTAAGACCTTTATTCTATAGAAGTATTTGCCGCTAGAAGATTTTTCCTTAGATACAGTGTACCAAATTGTGGCTGGAGGAAAGTAGTCCCATGTTTTGTAGTACCAGTAGTACTTAACGTAGCTCGTAGACTTTTCTTCGATAGTAATCTTGTATTTTCCCTCGAGGAAGCCTTTACCAGATTTTATTAAAAGTTCGCTTGCATTAACTATTCCGTCTTTATTTAATTTAATTACTTTCTCCTTCTTTGAATCTAAGTGTATTATCTTTATTTCCTTAGAGCTAAGTGGGACAGTAATGAAGGATCCTTTAGAGTAATCGAGGTCTTTGTCTAAAGTGAACCTAATGTCACCGTAGAAGTCAGGAGTTTTTAAAGTGACTTTTATTTCAAGGGGTCGATACTCCCAGCTACTATCTAGATGAAGCTCGCTTAACGATTTATATCCCGGGCCACTATAATATTTTCCAGAAGAGACTATTTTTGCATAAAGAAGTAGTCCTGTCTCAATATCAACTAAAAGTGTGAATTCATCAAATTTTTCTTCAACATAGCCGTAGTAAAATATATGTGTCTTGCCACCGAATGTGTGGTGTTCTTTAACAATAAATGTTGCTTTACTATTGCTACAAGTCCATATACAAACCCACTGGGAATTGGGGGAGCTAGCAGGATACTTTTTCTCAAGCTTATATGAAGTTAAGGCGAGTTTCCATACTGGGCGCCCGTTATATGTTGTTTTTCCAACAACCTTTAGCCATATAGTATATTCAACATAGTATACTTTTTTGGGTCCTTGAAGTAGTAAGGCTGCACCTCTACCTATTGACTTTACTTGACCTAGTTTAAGTTGACCAAAATAGAGATTGAGTTTACTTACATACAGGTATTTGTTCAAAAAGTAGTCTATGGTAAATTCATCAAGATATTTATTCTTATTATTATATATAGTTTCTAGTTTAATTTTATTACCGCTAATTTCAAGTATTTCGAGAGTACAAAAGTATTTTTCTCCTTGTTTATTTACAGTAACTGTTATTTGGGTCTTGGGTTTAATCCATGAGGGAGCATTAGAAGCATTATTTGTCATTATCACAAGTAGCAGAAGCGCTAGTAAGAGGATTAATGCATGTTTTTTAATATGCATCACCTCTTTGTTGAGAATTTAACAGTTATATATATAAGTTTTTCGTAAAATCATAAACTAATATTTTTTAGTTAAAAACTATCTTTTAGTATCATTATTTTAGCTATTATTGGATTAAAATGGCACTTTAAGTTACAGTATTTAGTATTCTGATTAAATAAGAACTATTTTGAAAACTATATAGTTTTATTAAAGTAGTTTCATTAAATATTGTTAGCAGTAGGGTCAGAATTCATCCATAGTGTTTTTGATAAAACTTCATTAGTTTTTTATTATAGCCTTTAACTAAAATATTGTTTGTTTTTAGCTGAACGATCCAAGATTCTTTAGTTAGATTAAATTTAAGGCTAGTTAAGTACTATTTTTGAAATAATGAGCACATCTATTTTTAACTGTGATTCTACGCTCTTTTACTTTTACCGAGACGTAGATGATTCTCTTGCTTTAAGATATGCTCTCAGAGAATTCACTGAAGGCTGGGACTTATTGGAGTAACTATAGTTTACGGTAATAATTTTGTAGAATTTACTTTTCACGATGCAAAAAGAGTAGTCGAAGTCTTGGAGAGAAATGTTCCTGTATTTAAAGGCGCGGCTTCTCGAAGAAATTTAGGTACTGTAAATGAGGCAGTTAAATTCATTATTGAAGCTAGTAGAGAGTATGGTAAAATACAAATATTGGCGACAGGTCCTCTTACCAATATAGCTAAAGCTACTTTAGTAGATGGAGAGCTTGTAGATAGAGTAGAAAGGATAGTAATTATGGGAGGAGTATTCCACTCGCACGATGTTATTGAGGCAGTCTATTTACTCAGAAATGATCTTTACTCGGCGAAAAAGTTAAAGTAAAAGTGCACACTAATGGCTTAAAGAAAGGAAAGGTTTATGTGAGGCCTGATGGGGATGAAATACTAGTGCTTGAAGACATAGATCAGAAAGCTTTTGCTGAAGAGTATTTTTCTACATTAAGTTAGGTAGCTTAATGCTAGTATAGATTCTTTAAGACCTTTTCCTCTTATTGTTATTAAAACGAAATTCTCTGCTGAGATATGTCACATACTCATTTATATTTTAGCGGTAGACAGCTTTCGGTGCAATAAGTGGTGTCTTTAGAAGATAGTTCTTTTAGTAAAGTCTTGAGTAAAAATTTCTCTAAAGTGATTTTCTATGAAAGAGCTGCGATTTGATTTGAGTCAAGCGAAGACTATTAGGAAAATAAGGCAGCAGACTGATAGCTGGTCGCCTTTAGCTGAAGGACAGATTATTGCGCAGAAGTTCTTCAAGCCTTTTGTTTGTCACGCGGGATACGATGTTGATGGCGTTAAGCAAGTTGTGCTCTGGGCTAATGCAGGGAAGCTTACAGGCTACTTCGAGATAATTGACGTGACTACTAATAAGCAGCCTCCAGGTAAGCCGGCTGTAGTCTATAGAGGAGAGCTGAAGGGGTGGGGTAAGCATATTTGGGGCGGAAACAACTATATCGCGGACTTCACGGACTTCAGGAAAGAGGGCTTGTATTGGATAAGAGTCGTTGTCAGGGAGACTAAAGAGACTTCTGAATCCTATATTTTCAAAATAAAGAGGGGTCTTTACTTAGACTTAGCGAAGAAGGCGGCCAAGTGGTTCTACTACCAGCGCTGCGGTGTAGAAGTGCCTGGATGGCATAAAGCCTGCCACACAGAGGACACGATTATACTTGAAGATGGCACAAAAATAGATGCTACTGGAGGCTGGCACGACGCAGGAGACTACGGCAAGTGGATTGGAAGCGGGTCTCACGGAGTTTGGGCATTAGCTACGCTTGCTGAAGAGCTTTTAAGAGAAGGCTTGGAAAGCGACGCTAAATGGGTATTAGATGAGGCTGCTTGGGAAGGAAAATACTTTTGCAAAATCTACTACAGGAAACTCAAAACATTTCTCCAGGTCTATGCTTCTGCTAAAAACTTCGAGCTCTCAGAAGAATATCCTCCTCTAGAAAATGTCTGCATATGGCTTGGAGCACCCGAAAAAGAGCCTCCACGCATAGTAACGCTTAAGCAGACACTTGAATACTATCCTCCAACACTTTTCTTGAGGTCACATGTAGCTGCCTCCTTAGCTAAACTCGGGCGACTTATTTCACGCTATGACAGAGAATTCGCGGAGAAGTGTGCCAATATAGCGAAAGAAGTTTACGATTACATTACACAGAGCGCTCTTACTGAGCAAGACGAGAGAAATTATCTAGGATTTACTGCTAGAACACTATTACTCAGCTTAGAACTGTATAGAATTACGGGAGACAACAAGTACTTGAGGGATTCTGAGAAACGAGTACAGGAGATACTGTCTTTGCAGGATAAGGAGGGCTTCTTCTACACAAATAGAGAAAAGAAAACAAAGTATTACTTCTGCGACCACCACCTCATAGGGCTATATGAGTACTTGAACTTAAAGCCTAATGAAGACTTATCGAAAGATATTCGAGAAGCTTTTAGGAAATGGGCCGAGTACATAAAGCCTCTCTCAACGTTATCTAGCTTCGGTCAAATAGGCTTTATCGACGAACAAGGCAATGTAAGAAACCTCTTCTCCAGAAAGCCTTCAAATAGATTCTTAGCGGCATATGCCTGGGGCTTCGCTACGGCAGCAATACTATTCGACAGTAGAGAATACTTAGAGATAGCAGAACACCAAATACAGTGGATTCTAGGCTTTAATCCCTGTGATGTTTCTATGATGGCTGGTGTCGGCGCAGGACCTGGCTGCTATCATCACAGATACTGTTTCATAGAAGGCCATGAAGACGGAGTAGTGCCTGGCGGAGTACTTAATGGAATAGTAGGCGGCAACGGCGAAGTCTTCGATATAGGAGACTTTAGGACAGGAAACTTCATCGTATCAGATGGGCTTCCAGTAGACTACCCTATAATAGATACTGACGCCAAGGGATGGACTTACGCCTATATGACTAACGAGTACTGGGTGCTCAATAACGCCTGGTTCATTATGGGCTCGATTCAAGTACATAGAGCCTTAAGAGAGCTGAAAGCAGGTAAATAGGTTACTGTAAACGAGACTTTATGTTCGACTCGATCATACTCAAAATACGCTCAACACTCCACACTTCAATGTTCTCAGGTTTCTCTGGAAGCGCTTCTTCGTAAGGGACTATTAGTATTTTTCTAGTATTTTTAAAGAAATATAGCTTGTTTTCAACTTGTTTTAATTCACTTCTATCAATACTTTTTCTCCACTTAACTTCAGCAACTACTTTAAGCCTATTGAATTCTGCTAAAGCTATATCAACTTCATAGGGCTTAACTACAGCTACTGGAACTAAATTAAAAATCTTCGCTAGCATGTTCCTAAAGAATATTTCGATATGCCGCGGCAGTTTTTCGCGAAAATATTTTTCACTTAAATCTCTTTCCGAGAAATTGTATTTTTCGTCAAGGTAATAGTAAAGATCTACCATAGGCGATGAAACATAGTAGTAGTATCTTCTTCCACCGAATTCGCGGATTCTATCTAAAAGGCCTATTTTGCATAAAGTATCTATAAAAGATGACACGAGTCCATGGTCATTTCTTTTAATTAGTTTTCTCGAGTAAAGGCAATTCGCTATTTCAGTTACTCTAGTTTTACCTGAAGCAATAGCTCTCAGTACTCCTTCGTACTTAGCACTAAATTCTCTTTCTTCTTCGCTAAAGACTTCGCCGAGAAGAGCCGGCACAGTTAATTTAAAGCCTTTAATTAATTCAAAAAGACTAATTCCTTTTTCAAAACTTCTAGCTAAAATAGGTTCTCTTAAATAGACAGAGTACTCTACTAAGCTTTTTAAATCAGATATATGTTTCTTCAAGTTAACTAATATGTCTCGCTCATCTATTAAGTCTACTCTATACTCGTAAAAAAGTCCAATAAGAGGAGAACCGGGTCCAAGAATTTTCTTCACTAAATGTAGAGTAGAAGTAACTAGAATAAGGTTTTTTGGAGACTTAAGGTGAATTAAGTCAAGAAAATCTTCTGGCAATCTATGGAACTCATCTACTACGACTAGCTCATTTTCCTCAAAAAGTCTTTTTAATATAACTATAAAGGACTTGTAGTCTAGAGTTTCTTCTAATTTTTCGCAAAATACTCCGCCATCTCTTTTAACGAAAAAGTAGTGAGAGTCTCTGAAAACATGTTTTACTAGAAAAGTTTTTCCAGTCTTACGCCTACCGTAAACTAGTAGATTTCTAGGAAGATTCTTCAGCTTCTCTTCATCAGTGTGTCTTTCTACGATAACCACAGTTATCCTAACTAAAATTATCCTAATAAGTATTATCCAAAGAGTACTTAGAGAGACTTTATGTAAAGTGCGGCGTAGAAAGCCGATGCTACGAAGCACGTAGCCCAGAGAATAACACTTACTTTAAAGTAAAGCATAGGCTTCTTGTAAGTTCTTGAACTCAGCAGCGGAATTTCGTGTGAAGGTACTTTTGAAGCTAAATCGAGTAGCTCTTCTTCAGTTTTCTTTAAGAGCTTGTAGTAGTAGAGCGCTAAAGCTGGAGGATAAGGATAAGCAGGGTGCTTAATTCGAGGAAATATAGGCATGGCTGATATAAGGAAGAGGCCTGCAATAACTCTTAGATCAAGAGGCATACAATTAGCTAAAAATATTATGAGAGGTAAGCCGAATGAGCAAGAAACTATAATACCTAGGGAACACTCATTGAGATTCATTAAATAGTCGTAGTATTTGATGAAAGACATGTAGTATTTATCTAAAGTTCTAATATTACATGTATCTAGTTTAAATACTTTAAGTTTCTCTATAAGATTAGATAAAGTTAAAGGTACTTCAACATAACTTCTCTCACGTGAATAAAAGTACACAATAATACGTATACAGCCTCGCGGCCTATATTGAGGAGAGTAGTAAAGCCTATAAATAAGTAGCTTAATTCCGCTGCTCGAAAACACTTGAGTAGCTTTATACCGTATTTCGCTTTCAGTTAAAAACTTCTCTACGATTTCTATGACTTGAGAAGGAGGAATATTTAAAAAAGATTTCCAGTACTTCTCGGCTAGCATTCCATTCAATGAATATAGAAAGTAATCCAATATATTGTTTATTTACGTTAAACTATTAGATTGATATTAATATAGTCTTCGAGAACCTACTTAGCGTGTACCCTATTTTCTATAAGATTAGGAGAAAAGTGGCTTGTAGCGCTACTTCCGCGGAGTAAGCCTTTTTCTCCAATAGACTGCAATGATATTATTTCTTTTTAGTAAAACTAAATAATTTTCTAAAAAGGGGTTTAAAGCATACTTAATACTAGAAGAAATAAAAATAGGTGAGAAGACTATACCAGAAGGATTGATAGCACTACCATATGCTGAAGAGCTTGTAGACGAACTACATAGTGTAGGGACTTTGCGCTTAAATGTGAGAGCACTAGAGCTTTGATTACCAGATAATATTTGATGTAGATGGCTTAAGCAAATACGATATACTAGTACTTCCACCTAGCACAGGAATAGGGCTTGCGAAAGCTCTTGGTCCACAAGGATGTTCAGTTGTCAAAAATATGTTAAAGAGGGCGGAGGATGTGTAGGAATATGTGCTGGAGCATATCTTCTCGCGAAAGGATATACTGAAGAAGCATCGATGCTAGAGCTACTTGAAGCTGAAATTAAAAACTGGCCAATATGGTATCTTGGCATAGGCATAGTATATCTCAAAACAGTGACAGAACATCCTGTAGTCTACGGCTTTCAAGGAGAATTTCCTAATTATATATTGGAACGGCCCTATTTTCTACAAAAACAATATTAGAGAAGAGAAAGCGAAAGTTTTAGCAGTGTACTCTGAAATAGCTGAAAAACAGTTTTCGGCAAAGGAACTAAAAGAGAACCTAGATTAAGTAACCGAGGTAATGTACTCTGAGCCAGCTATACTTGCCTCAAACTATGGTAAAGGAAAAATAGTTGCTATAGGGCCTCACCTAGAGCTAACTGATGCCTCAAAAGAAACACTTGGCGCAGTCTTAGAATCAAAGTATAACTGGAGACTTCTGTTCAATGCAATATACTATGTTTCAAGGAAGTCGCGCGTAAAAAATATTGTATTATAGCTACTCTACATACAGATGAAATTCAGTGCATTTACCTTCTTTTATTATAGAAACCCACTTTCCTTTAAGAGACTTTGCTTTAAACAGAGTATAGGCAACACCGCATAAATCTCCACTCGAAGCACCTAAGTGTAGAGCGTAGAGAGTATATGAAATAATTATTAGCACTACGTCAGTGTTCGCTACAGCGTGTAAGAAGACAGCTAAAAAGGCGATAGTTAGAACTTGGGGAAGCAGAGCTACAATAATGTACTCAACGATGCTTATTTCTCTGTAAACAATCATAATACCCAAAGGAATTACCTTAAACATTTTAATCAGCTCTACTTTAGCTAAATCTACTTTAAGAAGCTTAAAGCCGATTAAGTGCAGTATTTCGTGAACAGCAATAGTAATTAGCATTAACGCAAATACAGGCAAGAGGTCTATTTCAGTAGATTCACAGCAGAGTCCAGGTCTAAGAGGTTTAGGCATGAAAATTATTTGAATAAATGCTAATCCAAGGAAGCTCAACGACGCAGCGAGTATAATTAGCTGAGTTCTAGTATCCATTTTAATAACAGCAACCTTTTTCACAAAGTCTTCAAGCTACACAGAATTATAAGCTTTGCTAGCTCAGTCAATTTTCGTTTCCTAATAATCTATTTCGTAAATTTTCATGAATGCCGAATAGACTTTGAGTACATAAGAGGCTTAAATAAGTTACATTCTAGTGTATCAGAGTATGTGTAGTATCAAAGAATATATCTGTAGTAGTACCTCGGAGGATAGAGAGTACTCTACCTTAAGGCAGCTTAAATCACGCAGTATCCTATTTTCTGCTGTGAAGTCGAAAAATCTAAAAAATGTCTTAGCACTAGCACTACTACTGCTACTAGCCGTAGGTCTAGCTCGACAAGTACTGTCTGAGGGTATTTCAGGAACTGTTACAGGATATCTTGTTGACAAAAATGGAGAGCCTATAGTAGGCGCTAGAGTAGAAGCCTGGCAAGGAAGCCTCTTGATAACTACTACTGAAACAGATTCAGTAGGCCACTTTATGCTCGAACTAGACGCTGGCACATATACGCTTAAATTTCTGAAGAAAGGCTATGAAACTAAAACAGTCAGTGTCAAAGTATCTGCTCGCGAAATAAATAGTCTAGGAACTATTACTTTGGGATACGCTGTACAGCTAACTGTAGTATACAAGCACATTAAAGTAGCTCCAGGAAGCACTGTCACTATTCCTGTGCAACTAGAAAATAAAGGAGAGTACTCTGAAGAAGCATCCATAGAAATAGAAGGGCCTTCAGTGTGGTCATACAAACTCTGTTCAAGTGGAGTAGAAGTAAAGTCTATTACACTGCAGCCTGGAGCCAAGCTGACTCTAAACCTGGAGCTTAAAGTAGGTCTTGAAACAGGCGTCTATACAGTAAACATTAGTGTAGCAGAGTCTGAAGGCTATAACTATACTCAAAGCATAGTAGTTGAAGTTTCTCTCGAAGGAGTAAACGTACTCGAAGCACTAAATGTCTTCATGGAAGCTAGGCCTGGCAACATAGTCTCATACAGCTTTAAATTAACTAACCCGTTTTCAGTCGGCATAATCTACAATTTAACAGTAATTAAGGACGTAGACTGGACTACAATACTTAAAGCGGAAGGAGTTGAAGTCTCCCAAGTATACTTGAAGCCCGAGTCTAGTATACAGCTTACACTTGAAATCTATGTACCGTACACTGTTCCTGAAGGAGACTACAAGTTTGTAGTAAAAGCTGTAAGCGAAGTAGCAAGCGGCTATGCAGAAGTATCTCTTCGAGTTAAAAAAGGTGTTCCAATACTGTTTCTGGAAACAAGCACACCTAGCATTGATGCTGCTTCAGGAGACACAGCCGTATACTCTATTAAAGTAAGTAATAAGGGTACTAGAGATGCTGAAATAAACTTCACTATAGTAGGTCTACCCGAGGAATTTAAGTGGTCTATTAAAGACGCTCAAGGCAATACTATTTCAAGAATATTCCTTAAGGCAGGAGGATCGAGTACTATTAGGCTCGCTATTAAAGTGCCCCCCGGCTACAAGCCACAGTACATAGCTTTCACATTTAAAGCTCTAGCAGACAATAGCACAGCTGAACTAAAACTAGGACTAAATGTGTTAGGGAAATATGAGATCGACTACTATACCGAAAACTTCTACATAGAAGGATATGTTGGAGACACACTCACTTTCGGCCTCGAAGTAGTCAATACAGGTTATAATGACTTAACCGAAGTGAAAGTAGTCTTAATTAAAGTCCCACAAGACTTTAATGTAACAGTAGAGCCGGACGTAGTCAGTGTACTTAAGCCCGGAGAAAAAACAATATTTACTATTAAAATCGAGACTCCTTCTGACGCTAACGCAGGAGACTACTACGTTTTCCTGAAAGCAGTCTCGAATGAAGACGAGGCTCCTCAAGTAAGCCTCCACATATTCTTGAAACAGAGGACAGAAACTACTTTACTAGCTGTAGCTGCTGTGGCTGCTGTTGTAGTCGCTTTGATTATTGTTTACTGGAAGTATGGTAGGAGGTGAAATTATGGAGCTTGTTATTGAAACAAAAAATTTGACGAAAATATATGAAAAGAAAGTAGTAGCAGTAGATGGAGTAAACCTTAAAGTACCTAAGGGAGCCATAGCAGGCCTAATAGGGCACAACGGAGCAGGAAAAACAACACTAATATCGATGCTAACAGGCTTAATACTGCCTACAAAGGGCTCAGGTAAAGTACTAGGCTATGATATTATTAAAGAGAGTCTTGAAATAAGGAAGAGAGTGGGGCTTTTACCTGAAGGCTTCGGCTTTTATGACCACTTGACAGCCTACCAGAACTTAAAGTATATTGCCGAGCTCAACGGTATTGACCGCAAAGAAGCTGACAAGAGAATAGTCGAAGTCTTAAAGACGGTGGGACTTGAGAAACACAAAGACTCTAAAGTAAAAGGCTTTTCAAGAGGAATGAAGCAGAGACTCGGTATAGCTCAAGCACTGCTTAAAGACCCTCAGCTACTAATACTAGACGAGCCTACTGTCGGAATAGACCCTGAAGGAGCAATAGGCTTTAGAATACTCATGCGAAAGCTAGTCGAAGAAGGTAGAACAGTAATACTAAGCACACATCTCCTACACGAGCTAGGAGATATCTGCGACTACATTATAGTAATGAAGCAGGGCAAGCTATTAGCCCAAGGATACGTCAAAGACCTCCAGAGAGAATACGAAGAGAAAAAAGGCTATGTCTACGAAATACGTGTAAGAAAGGGCGCTGAGAAGCTATACCAGGAAGTCAAGGAGCTTGGAGAAGCAGTGCTCAAAGACAATGTTATAACAGTTAAGTGTAGCCGCGACACAGTAGAAGACCTTAATTCAGTTTTCAAGAAAACTGAGGGAGTTGTTTTAGAGGAATTCAAGGTAGTTAAGCCTTCTCTCGAAAACCTGTTCCTCTACTACTATTATGAGAGGTGATAGTATGGGGTTTAAAGTAGTTTTAAAGAAAGAGCTCAAAGACATGTTAATGAGCAAAAGGTTCATAATCCTCATAGCAATATTCATACTATTCTATGTAGCAGGCTTCTATTTCCTAGTAACCATAGGCTTGCCGCAGATAAGAAGACCAATAGTATTTCTCCTAAGAAACTACAATTCTATACTAGGGCTTATAGCACCTATACTCGGAATAGCTTTTGGCTACGACGCTATTTCAGGAGAAAGAGAAAGAGGAACACTGCGCATTATACTAGCTCAGCCTATATACAGAGACTCAGTTATCTTAGGAAAACTCCTAGCATTCTTCTTACTGACAGCTACAAGCCTCTACGCGGCAACATTTATTTCACTCGGAATATTTGTCGCAGGCTTCGGTGGAGCACTTACTCTAGACGACATTGCCAGAGCCTCGATAATAACCCTAGCGGCAGTACTGCTGTCGCTAGTATATTACTCAATATCGCTGCTATTCTCAGTTTTCTCTAGAAAGTCTTCACACAGCGCACTACTGGCGATAGCTGTCTGGATAATAATGGCTATAGTACTCCCGCTAGTAGCCACGATGGTAGCATTTTCGATAGCAGGACCCCCGCCACGCATATCTGGTACACAGAGAGGAGCAGCAGCTTTCAGAGAATGGTCTAAGAAATTTAACCAAGTGAGAGAAAGCATTATGAGAATTTCGCCAGACACCTACTTTGGCAAAGTAGCTAACACACTGCTAAGAGAAATCTCTATTGCAGGAAGAAAAACAGTATCACTTACTGACGCACTGTACTCAGTTGCTCCGAGCTTCGCTGTACTAACGATAGTGCCTCTAATACTGCTAATAGCGAGCTTCACAATATTCGTTAGACAAGAAGAAAAGTAGACTTCCGCTTAAATACAAAATAATTTTTTATAGCTTTTTGCAGAACTGTGTACTCTAGATTCATTAAAAACATATTTAACTCCAATTAATGTTAGCTGATGAAGAAATACATCCTTATTCTAGCAGTTGTCATTATTTTAGCTTTATGTATAGTAGCTGTAATTCTAGTAAAAAGACCTCGTGAAATTTCCAAAAAACCTTCTGAAGTAGTTTTCGCTGAAAGAAAAGTAATAAACCTCAACAGAGACTGGTACTACGTAGTTTTCAAGGGAAGCAGTTTTCCAGAGAAACCTCCTTCAAGCGGATGGAAGAAAATAGACATCCCTTACTTGATCTACAGTCAGGGCTACCGAGGAGCCTGGTTTAAGAAAAACATTTACTCGCCTAAACTCGAAGGCGAAAGAAGAATACTTCTCGTATTCTATGGAGTAAAATACAAGTGCAGAATATACATCAACGGAAAGCTCGTCTACGAACACTGCGATGGCTTTACTCCATTTACAGTAGATATAACAGACTACGTTAAGTGGAATACTGAAAACGAAGTACTTGCCTGTGTACTAGACTGGACTAGTGCTCTAGTCAAGAAAGTCAATTTAAGTAATCTCAAACACGACGAGAGACCTGTCGATAGAGCAGTAGACGCCATAACTTATCCAATTGGCTCAAAATACTACCACTTCGGAATATGGGATGACGTAGAGCTATGGATTGTTCCTGCAGTGTGGGTAAAAGATGTGTACATTAAAACATTCTACAGAAACTCTACAATAGCAGTCGAAGTTATTACAAGAAACGACTACAGCAAAGACCTTCAGGTAACAGTCTTGAATAAAGTGCTTGATAAAGGTAAAGAGGTACTAGGGCTTCCTGCGAAACAAGTGCTAGTTAAAGCCGGAGGAGAAGCAAAAATCGTTGTCTGGAGTAAGTGGAAGAACCCTAAGCTGTGGGCGCCCTGGAGCCCTTATCTCTACAACTTATCAACAATTATACTTGTTGACGGAAAGAAGACGGATGTGAAAACAACGCGCTTCGGGTTCCGCGAGTTTTGGGTAGAAGACGGCTCATACTACTTCAATGGAGTCAAAATAGTGCTCAGAATGGCTTCAACACATCTACTCGGCTACACTAGAGAAAAGGCTCTAGAGACATACATGCTCCTCAAAAATCTCTCAGTTAACGCGATGAGGCTACACGCTCAGCCCTGGCCCAGAATATGGTACGATTTAGCGGACGAAATGGGGATAATGATTGTCCACGAGAGCGCTGTATGGTGCTTAGGCAAGTGCTACCGCGTAGAAGACCCCGTTTTCTGGCAAAACTTCGCCGAGCACCTAAAGGGCCAAGTACTTCTACATAGGAACCACCCCTCAATAGTTATATGGAGTATTGAAAACGAGCTACTGCTTACAGGCGGGTACCGTAGCCCGGAGACAGCAAAACAGCTAGCTAAGCTAGCGGCGCTAGTCAAGTTGCTTGACCCTACGCGCCCAGTAATGTTTGAAGGAGACTTTGATCCTCTAGGAGCAGCCGACATAATAAATCTTCACTATCCACACGAGTTCCCTAAACACGACCAGTACCCGAATACAGCCTACTGGCTCGAGAACACTACTATGCTCGATAGCTACCCTAGGATACCTTGGAAGTGGAATAGAACAAAGCCTCTGCATATAGGTGAGTTCCTATGGGTACCTTTTACTTCCTACGACGTACCAGCAGCTTTCTTCGGAGACATTGTCTATACAGATCCCGAGCGCTACTACATTGAAGCAAAAGCCTACGCCTGGAGCTTCCAAATAGCAGCCTACAGAATAATGAGAGTAAGCGGCTTCTGTCCATGGAATATTTTCGAGTCAAGGTACTCTCAGATACTCCGCAAAGTAGTAGCAGAAACATATAAGCCGATAACAGTTTTCCAGCTAAACTACGACAACTCCTTCTACGAAGAAGCAACCATACAGAGAAAACTAGCAGTCGTAAACGACCACTACAAGTCAGTCAAACTGAAACTAGGGTGTATTCTACACTACAGAAATACTTCAACTAAAGTACTCTCCAATGAAATTTCTCTGAATCCAGCTGAAGTAGCTTTCGTAGACTTCACCCTAGCGCTACCTAAAGCAGAGAAACTGAAAGAAAAAGCAGTACTGCAAATAATACTGCTGAATGGAAGCGAAGAAATTTTCAATAAAAACACTACGCTTTACATCTACTCTAAGGGAATTAAATGCAGTGAAAACACTACAATATATCTGCTCGGCGAAGACCAGGCTACAGAAACTGCTCTAAAAGAACTAGGAGCAAACATAGTTAAAAACAAGATTCCGGAAAAAGGTCTAGTAATAGTAGCTAGAAATTCTCTCACTACAGTAGACTGGAGCAAACTACTGGATTTCGCCGAAAAAGGAGGAATAGTGCTCGTACTAGAGCAAGACAGTATTCCACCTAACCCACTTGGAGTAAAACTAGCCGACCACTATTCAACTATAACAATACCCATTACGCTGGACCATCCGCTTTTCGCAAACATGACCATAGAAGACCTCAGGTTCTGGCGAAGAGACCACATAGTCTCTTACAGAGACCTGGCTATTCCTGCTCTATGGCCTACTTTCAGCTTAGTGAGCTCAGGTGTAGGTCTACATTACTCTCAGCTCCTCGAAGTAAGGTGCGGCAAAGGAGCATTTGTTTTCAGCCAGCTCACTCTAGTAGCTAAGTTCAGCGAAGAGCCTAGAGCAAGACTACTTCTAGCCAGACTAATAGACTATTACTCAAGCTACAAGCCTCCTTACGCTAAAACAGGAGTCTACTACAAGTCACTCGAGCTAGCCGCTATACTAGACTCTATGGGAGCAGACTTCAGCATAGTCGACGCCAGTAACTTAAGCAAATACGACGTAGTCTTAGTAACGGCAAGCACAGTTAATGAAAAAGACATCGAGTATTTCAGAAAATTCTGCGAAAAAGGCGGAGTACTCTACCTATATCATGTCGACAGCGAGTCTATAGGCTTACTAGAGAAGCTCACAGGACTAAACTTTAGATATCTTCAGGGATATCCTCCAGTAGTTTTCGTAAAAGATTCTTTAGTCAAGCTAATGGGAAACAACCTACTTTACTGGACTCAAAGCGAGAAAATGTGGAGACACGGCCCCTATGTTCTAGACGAATCTGTTACAGAGGGAATATTAATAGAGGAAGTAAAGCCATATAATTTAACTAAAATAAGCCTACTTAAATTTAAAGCAAGCAACAAGGAAGTAGTATCTATCAAAGAAAACACAATAGCATTATACAGCAACAGCTATATTTCAACAGTATTGCATGTCAATGAATCAGGTTTCTACGCTATATCAATTGGCGCTAGAGGAACACTTGTCCAAGGAGTCTACCCAGTAATGGAAATATGGATGAATAGAAGCAGAATATGGTCTACTTACGTAAGCCGTCGAGCCTACTATACTTACGTAACGTACTTAAGTAAAGGAACATATGTTTTGTCAATAGCCTTCATTAACGACGCGTGGATACCGGGTAAAGAAGACCGGAACCTCTATATCTATGAAGTAGCTTTCGGCAAAATAAAAGAGCTCAGAATAAAGCCTCTAACAAATCCCTATGTTCTAACACAAATACCTTTAGGTAAAGGCTACGTCATAGTAGACCAAGTACCTTGGCTCAAAATAGTTTCAAGTAGAATTAAGTTAAACTACTTTAAAGCACTAAAATACTCGTACTTACTCTTATCGTCTCTAGGAGTACCTTTTAGAGCCTCTTCAGTAATACTGCTAGAACCAAAAGACTTTACTTTAAGAAAAGGAGTAGGCAGTATATCTAGCTGGCAAGTAGCGCTCTACAGCAACGGCTATGTGTCAGCGACACTAAAAATTGTCGAAGAAGGCTACTACACTATCGGTATTTTAGCTAAAGGAACTAAGACAAAAGGAGAGTACCCCGTAGCTCAAATATACCTCAACAGCACTCTACTAGGCGAAATAAAAGTAAACAGCAGCTATTGGCAAGAATACCGTTTATTAACATATATCAAAAGGGGAGTATATGAGCTAAAGATCTTTTTCATAAACGATTACTGGAATCCGCCTAAAGAAGACCGAAACCTCTATGTATCACTAGTAGTTGTAAGAAAAGTCGGCGAACCTCACTCTTTCTGAAATATTTACGAGTCTAAGAACTTTTTGTATAGCAGTAGCGCGAAGGCTTCTGATGCCTTAATTATGCTGTACGAGAAGCCGTTTAGTTCGAGGAATCTTTCACCATACTTTATAGCTACTGCTCCCGATACAGATGGGTCTCCTCCAGTATCATCATAAAACACGTAGATTCGGTCAGACGAGAAATCATAAAGCCTCTGCGCTCTAACAACGACGTCTGATGAGAGTAATGGAGGATTTTCTGCTTCAACAAACGTGTTAGCTGCTTCTCTACCTGGTGTCGTGAGCACGCAGTCTACTTGTAGGAAGAAGCTTCCGGTAGTGTCTCCTGTACCCCAGCCCGGTACACCAGTATAGTGAACATTTACGACGTAGTAGAACGGGTATCCGACAATACTGACCCATATCCATCCTTTAGTGCGAATATTGTAGACTATTCTAGCGAAGTAGCCGGCCCACCGCGGCCTATATGGGTCGTTTGCTTTATCGTTTTCAAGCCAGAAACTTCTCCAGTTACTTGTGTCGGCTCTCCAGGAGAGCTCCCACGTGTTGTCTTTCCTCTTATACAGCTCCACGTAGTTCACTAAATAAGATGCGTCTCTGCCGGAGACGCCCCAGGCGCCGAGCACTATATAGCCTATCGACGAGTACAGTTTATCGGAGAGCTCGTAGGCCTCGGCGACAAGCTGACCTCCCTTATATACTCTAACGACACCGTAGGCTTTTCCTCCAATAGACGGGCAGACTTCTAGTTCTACGCGGTACCACGTAAAGTACTTTACCTCGTCTCTAATAGC
Source organism: Thermoprotei archaeon (assembly GCA_003649445.1). Next base: position 20,087 of record QMRV01000038.1, read on the forward strand.
CTTTGTACTGAATCCTGTCGAAGTACCCCAAACGAACAAGAAGTCGGGGTTAGGCTGAGAATCTACACTAACTCTTGTTTCAAGAGTAAAGACTCGTTTAGTTGTATCAGCTACATCATGGCCCTGGAGACTGATAAACTCCTACCGAGAACCACGCTTCCGAGAGAACAGCGTGCTCATACACTATTTTGAATCCCTGAAGGTACTGAGAAACATCGATTTCCTTGTAGAGAGTATAGCTGGCGGGATTAACACTAGCCAAGTATAATTCAATAGAGCTGCTGCCAGGCCATATTCTCCAGTTGGGTCCACTGTCTCCCACGTAGCTGTCAGGTATGGGTACTGCTTCACCATGAGCATTAACTACGATACACTTCTCTGGAGGACTATTTGTCAGGTTTTCTAAATCACTGTAGCTTGAAATGAGAACGACATTAGGTGTGTACAGTGAAGCAAACCATGTAGCGCTTTCAGCTACATGGTCTTTATCGACCCAGTGTTCGTGCGTATTTTCGAGTGCAAGTACGTAAACATAGGGTGGAGTCTTGAATATTTTATGCGGCTTAACTGCCCTGTAGTAGAAGTACATGTAAGCAACAGTTATAGCCGCTACTCTAGCAGCTTGATCAGAACTATAGTCGAGCGAAAAACCATTTACTATAAGAAAACAGTTGCCTATTCTATAAGCCGCTGAACCATAGTATGTTTTTCCATCCTTAGTGAAACTATAGAAAATAGCTGCAGGCGCAGTACCCGTAATCCACCTACATGCTCTCGGAGTCTCGGCTTTACTCCATACACTTATTTCAAGAAGCCGTGAAGCCTCTACACCTGTTTCAGTCAAGTATGTCTCGTATACTTCATCACTAGCACTCCAGAAATCCGCGCTAGCTCCCACGACACTCAAAACAGTATTTACTCCCTGAGAACCAACAGTAACAATTGTTCCCGAAGACTCATTGAAGTAGTAGAAAAACGGGTAACCTTTAACACTAACCCAAATCCAGCCTCTATCTCTAATATCTTCGCCTATTTGAGTAAAGTATTCTTCCCAGCTAGACCACGTAGCGGGCATAGGCACGAGTTCTCCGTGAGCATTAACAACGATAGCTTTAGGAGGAGGATTCCTTATAAGTCAGTCAAGCTTATCCCAAGTATCGATTACCTCAACGTAAGCATATTTCTCAAAATAGTACCTTATTAACTCAGGGTCAGACCACCAACCCGGAACACCTTGGTTACTCAAATCAATTATATACACTTTCAAGTGAGGAGCTTTCTTCAGAGTATCAGAAGAAACAGCTATAGCACTTACAGTGCTACCAGTGAGTTAAGAGAGTACTATAACAACACCGAGAGAAGACTCAAGATAAGCAGAAGAAAGATTCGCGGGCCGAGAACCAATATTCCTGACATAAATTTTGAAAATAAAACAGTCTTTAAAATTAACTACAGAAAACCCCTCTACTTTAAGCACTTGGCCAAATCCCTCCATAGTTCTATGAGGATGACTTCGAGTAATATATCTTTGAGTAAAAATAAATAGCACTATAGAAGCAAGCACAGCCAAGATAATAAGAATTATAGAAGCTAATATAGGCAAATCTCCTCTACGAGACTTAC
>QMRV01000039.1 GCA_003649445.1 Thermoprotei archaeon
ATCTTTCAAAATAGTATAAAGAAAAACTAAAGCAATAAAACCATTTCATTTATATTTTTATTATACAAAAGCAATATAATTGAATAAGTCTATTTAAGCAGGATTTTTCTACAGTATTAACGAAAAATACACAACACCTACATTAGGTTTTTTCAAACACTTTAAATGATACTAAAGGCTAGAAAACCTTTAGTCTTTAGGAACACTTAAAGTAAAATTGTGTAGCTGCGACGAGTAATTGAATTAAATATTTCTTTATCTAATGCACTATTCTTATATCGAGCAATATTTATTGTAGAGCATTGATTTACTTTAATGCTAAATTAAGCTTACATTACTCGTAATATTTAACGTATTGTGTCCTTATAGCAGAATTTTTTTAAGAAAATATATGAGAGAGGCCTACAGGTCGGAGAAACTTCCAAAACTACCTACTATTTCTAAGAAAGAATATTTCATAGAGGATGCCCCACGGATATATTATAAAGAGTCTTACTTTTTTGCATCAGCGCCGCAAATGGCGTGTCACTATTATGGAGAAAAATGGATTAATTTAGGGTACATAAACTTCGCGTAGGATGAACTTACACGTGGGTACAAGCAAATGATGATGCCGTGGAAATACCACTTACATGTTCTCGATAAGCGCAGAGAAGGTGTACTTAGAAACTATAAGCCTGTTTACAAGAGACTCGGTGAGCTACTCATCGGAAATGTGTACGGAGGATGGGTCTACTTAGGAGCTAAGGCCTTGAGAGAAGTAGCGAGTAAGAAAAAGATGCTTGAGTCTAACGTAATCAAGTCCTGGCTATGTCACGCAGTAGACTCTAGGAGGAGAAACTCTGTGTTTCTAAGAGAATTTATTGAAGAAGAGCAGGGAGAAGTTTTCTCAGAGCTTATGGAGGAGGCTTCTAGCCTCTACTCTACTGCGCTGAAGAAAATAGATGAAAAGAATCTGGAAGAAGCCTCGAGAATAGTGCTCGAGATAGCTGAGCTAGAAGAAAGAGCAGGGAAAATATTTCAAGAACTAGCTAAATAGACTCTACTATTCGCCCGTCAACTAGTCTTAGTACTCTAGTAGAGTACTTTGCTATTAACTCGTCGTGAGTAGCTACTATTACAGTAGTTCTTTTCTCTAAGTTAATTCTTCTGAGCAATTCGAGAACCTTTAGCTTAGACTCGTAGTCAAGGCTTCCAGTAGGCTCATCGCATAGGAGGAGCTTTGGGCTATTGACTATTGCTCTAGCTACAGCTACACGCTGTCTCTCACCGCCACTTAGCTGAAAAGGTTTATGGAAAGCTCTGTGTCTCAAGCCCAGCCACTCTAAAAGCTCTAAAGCCTTTTTCTGCTCTCCTCAACATCTCCTGTGGCTATTATAGCCGGTAAAGCTACATTGTCTAGCGCAGTTAAATCAGGTAGAAGATTATGGAACTGAAAGACTACGCCGATGTTTTTAGCCTAAATCTAGCTACTTTTTCTTCAGAGAGTTCCGCTAATTTAACGCCATATACTTCTACTTCACCTGAAGTAGGCTTATCGAGCACCGCAATGATATTAAGTAAAGTGGTTTTGCCGCTTCCGGAAGGACCCATGATACACAAAACTCTCCCTCAGAAATCTCTAAGTCAACATCCTTAAGTGCTCTGACAGCTAGCTCTCCCCCTATCTAAACCAATATTCTAGAAGAGACCGCTCCGATCAAAGTTTTCTAAACTATTTCTCTCATGTTATCCTTAAATTAAAGAATAGAAGAACACTCGTAAAACTTTACTCGGGGTAATTTCTTTATAGATGTCGCCCATTTATTGAAAGCGTTCCCTATAGATGTTTGCGAGGTATCTCACTACTTCGTCTGCTGTAGGTCTCCTCCAAGCACACTTACTTAGAGTGCTGAGAATAAGTTTTCTTAGGTCATCGTCTTCAACAATACCTGTTGTCTCTTTGACTAGTTTTTCGTCGAAAACATCTTCTCCGTCTACTGACTCTCCTGTAAGCAGATATAGGAGGAGGTTTCCCAGCTGATAAACATCTATACGGTTCTCGTAGCCAAGCTTAACTACTTTTTCACGCAAATCTAAGTACTTCTGCTCAGGTGCAGCAAAACCAGGCGTATAAGCAAACCTACTATACCTGCTTGTTCTAGAAAGTAGTCTTACTAGCGCCGAGAAGTCTCCTAACTTGGCTGTTTTGTTTACTAGGAATATGTTTGATGGCTTAATATCACAGTGTACTAGTCCTCGACTATGAATGTATCTTAAGGCATCACCTATTTGAATACCAATTAAAACAACGTCTCTCAATGAAGGTTTCCAGCCAGAACTGAGCTGGAACCAGAGACTACCGTAGTCGGCAAACTCGTATACGAGCAGGGGGTAGTCTTCACTGTAGTCTAGTAGCTTTAAGATATTCGGGTGATCGAGCTTCTCTATAGTCTCAGCTTCTCTTATAATTCTCTCCATTAGATTACGGCTAACAGTTGGTCTTACTTTCTTTTCAATAATATCTTCATAGCCTCGAGGCACCTTAAAGACGACTCTACTACCATTACGGGAGGCTAAGTAGGCACAGCCCCAGCCCCCGCACCCGAGCTTAATACAGCTCCAACTCCCCGAGTTCTTCCTCAAACTTACTTCAGCCACATATACTTCTCCCCGAACAGCAGGTCTCTTTTCTACACTCAGAGGAATATGCAGTAAATCACTATAGTCTACAGTATCTCTCGGCAGCACTAAGGCTTCTTTTCTCTCATATACCTCAAGATACTGAGTCAGTAGACTTTTCCCACTACATGTTATTTCAGGAGACCAGTAGAGACTAGAGACACTACGAGTATCCAAGATTTTCTCACACGCGAAACCTACACTTATCTGCGAAACAGAGGGACTCCAATCCCTGGCCTCAGGAACCCATTCACCTACATCAATGTTTCTATCAGCAATACTAATTCTACCTACATAGTTTCTCGGCAAGTAGCAGACTATACCAGTTGAGCCACCATAGCCTACAGTACTCCACCCGCCGATCACTAAGCTGTCCTCTAGCAGTTCTACAGAATTAAAGCTAAACTCTTGTCTACTATAGCCTACAACACGGCCCTCCGTGACTTCACCATTTTCTTTACTAAGTGTTAAGATAAAGCCGTCTCGAGCACCTAGACCTCCACCCCAAGTATACCCGACGACAACTAAGTAGTCTCCACAGACAGTGATATCATTGGCTACATCGTTTCTCTCAGTACCATACACTCTACACCACTTAAGCTCTCCTTTTCCACTAAAGCAGGCTACTATGATATCTTTCCACTCAAAACCAGCTCCCTCAGTATAACCACAGACATAAACATTCTCACCATCACAGCACACTCCAAGAACTTCGTCGCGCTCACTACTACCAAAGTCAATACACCACCCAAGCTCTCTTCTTTCCCCAATAAAACACAGACAGCAGTCTAAGTCGCTGTCTTTGGAGACTAAAAAGGAGTCACTTCCAGCCACTACATAGCCTCTTCTTAGACAACACATATCTCTTAACAAAGGACCATGCTGTTTTCCACGCTTATCTCTAACAACTAAGTGCTTCTCGTATAAATGGCTCCCTGAAATCTTTACGAAAGAACCGTTTTCACCACATACAGCAACACTACTTCCACTAAAACAGATACCATACAACCGCTGCTCACTACCCTTAAGCCACTTAAATCTGCCACTACTAAACTCAATAAACCCCGCGAAGTTCCCGCAGACTGCCAGTCCGTCAGCAGAGCACATTTTATAAACAGCATCAGATCCCTTAAGCACTCTACACCACTCAAGCCTACTTCTCTTCAAACAGCCCACAACCCCTCTCTTCTTATCGTCAAAACTAGTAGTAGTGCCACAGAAATATACTCTATCGCCAAGGCTCAAAACATCATAAATACAGTCATTCCTACTACCCCCAATTAAACATAACCATGCTTCAGACACACATAAAACTCGAAAAAGAGGTATAATTGTGTTATGTCAGACTCCAGTTATCCGCTCGTCTACTACCTTATGTAGCTCTCTAAGAGTGACTGGCGCTATACTTAAATTATTCTCACACGCTGTTTTCTCTAAATACCCAACTAGCTTCTCTAGTCTTCTTCTATGCTTATTAAATGGATTTGAATAATCTATAAAGTTATGTGTAAACACTACTATAGTCTTCAGCATAATATTTTTCTCAACAAGATATCTCACCCACCTACCTACTAGGTCGCAGAGTTTTTCTCCAGAATAACCTTCTATTCTCAAATGTGTTGGATCACCTACTTTAATCGGCTCCCATACAGCAGCTGTAGCAGGTATCTCTAAGTAGTCTCCCTCCTTCACGTGATGAGGATAAGGAATAGCGTTAACCCATACTGCGTGATATTCTGGAATATTCCTATTTGGAAGATAGTCGCTTCCCTGCCTGAATCCTAGTTTCACTAAAACGGAGTAAGTGTATTTGTTTGCTGAAAAGTTTCCTGGCCTAAAGCTTTCTGGCTTGAATCCAAGTGCTCTGCTCCAGTACTCGACGGCTAAGCTTAACTGCTCTAGTTGTTCTTCATAAGAGTACTCTCCTAAGTATCTCGTGTACCTTCCGTCGAGAAAGCTTTGCGGATGATAATGCATGCCTAATTCAAATCCCTGGTCTTTTATTTCGAGAAATAGTTCTCTATGATATTCAGCTGTATTTGGAACTATGAATAGTGTTCCAGTGTATCCGTGGTCTGCGAGTATTTTTGTGTATCCTTTAATGGCTTTTTCGCTGAGTTCCCATGTTTCAGGTCCTCCTGGAGGGGAATACTTTCTTATTCGCTCACAGTCCATAGTGAATATTACGTAAAGGTTTTCGCTAATACTCACTTTCTCTTACTATGGTCTGTTTGAGCAAATATATGAGTTTCATTTATAGTCTTCTAGGAAAATTATTCTATAGCTTCTTTTTAGCTTGTTTTCTAATGGTAGTATTTCTTTTTCTCTTTTCTTAAATACTGCTGTAGCATTGTATATTTTTGAGGCTGCTAGTACGTAGCAGTCTGTTAAAGCTATTCTATAGCTGTACTTAATTTTCCCTGCCTCGATATCTAAAGTAAGACCACTTATTGTCTCTACGTAAGGGTGATAATTAAGCCACTTAACTAGTTTTTCTGCTTTATCGAGAGGGTCTTTAAATCCAAGTTTACTGTAGATTCTGCTCGCCACGTAAAATACTTCAGCTAAAACTACGTGCGGTACTATGGCCGTTAACTTGCCTGAATTAATAGCACTGATTACTAGCTCGGCTTGCTTGTGTAGTTCTCCTCTCTTATCTATGTACTCTACTATTACGCTAGTATCTAGTGCAACTTTACTCGACACCGAGGTCCCTCAATAGTTTTTCTGCTTTATCTGAGCTCGCTTTAGCTTCGCGTAGAATTTTGTCTGTTAGTTCAGAGCCTGCTTCAACGAATATTTCTTCAGGAGGCTGAGTCAGCGGCTCAAGAATAATCTTCTTATCCTCTATTTTGACTAAGAAAACATCTCCCTTTTTTAATCCAAGCTTTAATCTGACTTCAGCGGGAATTACTACTTGACCTTTACTTGAAAGCCTTGTTTCCCACATGCTAAGTAAAGTAAGATATTTGTCTTACTTAAATCTTACTTTTCTGAAGACTTATGTTGGCGGAAATAAATATCTCGGGGCCTGCTAATATTAGTCTATGAGTAAAGTAGGTACAATAGGTTACCACTACATAGTTGAGGCTTCGGGATGCGACTCCAAGGTTCTTGGAGACCCAGCTAAACTTAAGGAGATACTGCTTAAAGCAGCTAAAATAGGTAAAATGGATATACGGATAGTGCACTTCTACAAGTTTTCACCTACCGGTGTAAGCGGAATGGTTGTAGTATCAGGGTCGCATGTCTCAATACATACTTGGCCCGAGGAAGGCTATGCGGCCATAGACGTCTATATTTGTGGGACTAAATCCGAGCCAGAGAAAACACTAGAGTATATTCTCAAGGAAATTGGAGCAGAGCACGCGCACATAACTGAAATAGAGAGAGGAATAAAGGACAACGATGAGTATACGCATAGTATTTTAACATGGGATGAGAGCCCTAAAGAAGAGGAAGAAGAAAAGTAGTTGCGGTTTTTCTAAACAAGGGCTCAATGAGCTAGCTTTCTTTAACTAGTTCTTCTACTGGAATATAATCGTAGTCTAAACCAAAGTGTCTCGGCCCGAAGAGCTCTAGTCCCCTGGGGGTTCTCCAGATTTCAGGTGCTTTAGCCGCAATAACACTGATTTTCATTCCCTCTCCTAGCTCAGCATTTGTTACAGGTTTTCCTTTATCAGAGAAAAATATTATGAGGTCAGGGGGCATAACAATAGGCTTGTTGTCCCTCCAGGCCATAATGTGCTTGTTCTTTATCCATGTTCTGAAGCTGTGTCCGCGCCACTCACCGGTACCCTTTAAGTAGGTTTCTCCTCGCAGAAAGCCTCCTTCGTCTCTCCAGTTATACTTAGTAACTTCACCTTCAAAAATCTTCCAGCCACCAAGAATCCTCCTAACTTCCTCGACAGGATCTTTTCCTGTGCTCCAAGCTTCTCTTAAAGCTTTTCCTATAGAGAGGCACAAGCTGATAGTTTTCTTGACTACAGCTTTTCGGGCGTTTTCTGCGGAAAGAGGAGTATCTACTACGGCTGCCGAGCAGCCCGCAATAACAGATATGTATCTAGCTAAAGCCTCGTAGTCGTTAATATCGCTGTACTGTTTAACGACAACAATGTTTCCTGACTCAGTAACTATTACAGCAGGATACATAGGATACCCGAAGATATTTGCTGTACACTGATGTATTTCTGGAGCAGCTCTGCCTAAGAGATCTCCATCTACAACAGGTAAGTTCAGTTTAGCCGCAATATACAGTCGACAGCAGTATTAGAGCCCCCGAGCTCGCACGCCACTACGGCAGAAACACGTTTACCTAGAACTCTCTCAAGCTCTTCAAAAGCAGTTCTAATAGGATCACCTATCTTGACAGGTTTTCTTCTCTCAGCGGAAGGAGCAATAGTACCCACGTAGTAAAGTGAAACAACAATAGAGTTCTCAGAAAGCTCATTTATATCGACGACCTTTATCTCGCCTCTGAGACTTAACGCTTCTTCCAGAAGTCTCAAGCCATAGCGAGGACTACCTCCACCGCCAGTACCCATTACAGTAGCTCCCCAGACTAACTTCTCTACTTCAGCCTTAGTAGTCAAAGCAAACATATATTCACCATATTTTCTGAATCAAAAAAGAAATAAAATCTACTAGACTCCTATTTGACCTACTTGCGCCGCACACACGAAATGGTGTTTACTAATGCTGGAAGAGAAATAATGCTGGCTAAAACATAGTCGTGTACCGCTATATAGGCTAAAGCAGCTACAGCTAGTGAGGAAAACACTGCTATGTACGCTGAATATTTTAGCATACTAGTATATTTTTCAATAATAGCTATTATTGTCGAAGAAACTAAAGCTATAATAGACGCTTCTATTAAGTAGTAGATATTTGCAGGTAAAATACTCAGCAGTACATACTCTACACTGTTTTCAAAAAGATTCACAATAGTGTAGCCTGCAATTAGCGTAACAAATGTCCAGAAAAAGCTTCTTTCAGGAGAAAAATTGGTGCCCACTATACCTGATATTAAAACTACTGTCCAGAATAAAATAAAGGCCGGTAGCATAGATTCATAAAAAGTTTCGAAAAATGTTCTAAAGAAATCTATGAAGCCTACTGCTGCAGCTAGTTTCAAGTAGTAGTAGGAAGTAAAGTAAAGCAGAAGTGCGGCAAGCACACTTTTAGCTCTACCGTAAACACAGGCTATTCCAGCTAATATGCCCAACACTATGAAAGTACTTCTTTCAGCTAAACTGAGTTCCGTGAAGCTTAAGCTGTACCAGAGGATAAAGCCTGAAATAATTGCTCCCCAGTAGAAGTGTTTTTCTAAGCGGAAATCTAGCTTAATCTTCTTCATAAAATCACCTTAAAGAAACATTAGTCTCTAAACAGATTTTTCTAACTCTATCAACTATTCTGTAAACAAAATCTTTGTACTTATATCCCTTAACCTTAGGCTCTACTCTGATCACTAGAGAGTAGTATTTTCCTCCAGGAGCTTTAGTAAACATTAATTTAACCAAAGCAGACTGAGAAGTAGCTCCACCCATAGCACTCCATATCAGGTACTGAATTTCTCTTACCTGAGTGCCGTCTCCTAAAGTACGTTTATATTCTCTACGCCACTCCGTTCTCTCAAGACCTTGATCAGGGTAGTACACTCGTATCTTCTTATCGACACTACTTACAAAAGCCTTTATTTTACTTTCATGTACTCTAAACGGCAAGTTTTCCTCATATACGCCCTTTCTGCCCAACTTGAGTTCCCATTTTCGCTTAAAGCTCGGCACTACTTGAAGAGAAGCTTTACGCGCAGGGAGAGACGACGCGATGAGATTAACTGCAATTACTACTACGAATGCAAGTATAGCCCACATAGGCGTAATACTAATGTTGATGGCGGCGAAGGCAGGTAGCGTGCTGAGATAGTTTATGAAAAATGTCGCAGCTAAGTATCCGAGGCCTCCTCCTGTGAAGGTAAGCAAGAAGGCTTGAGCGAGGAAAAAGTTCTTGACATGAGAGGGAGTCATGCCGACAGCAGTATACGTAGATATTTCTCTTCTTCTTTCGTATACTTCAGCTATCATTAAGTTGGCTGTAATTAGTGAGCCTATAATAATCACTATTAAGGTATCTAGACCTCTTATTTCAAAAGACACTCTACTTGAAACAATGTATGCTATGCCGTTCTCGCAGAGATAAGGCGGAAGATCGCTTATTGCTCTTACAAGTACAGCAGCTAGCTTTTCAGCTTCCTCAGGGCTGTCTGTTATAATCAGTATTTTATCTAAGTAGCAGTATTTTTCAAGCATTTTAGCGAAGTCTATATGAACTATTAAAACTCCTTCGGGGCTAGTGAGCCTAGAGTATGTAGGTATTTCAGCTTTAACGAAGACATTCCACGGCCTTAAGAAAGATCCATCTAAGTCCCTTACCTCACTGTACAATTTTTCATCAAATATGCCGACTATTCTAAGCTTGTAGCCGAGAACACTTATAGTATCGCCTACACTTACTCCAAGTATCTCTGTGTACTTTCTGCTGATTAAAACTCCTCGAGTATCATTATCTAGCAGAAATCTTCCTTCGACTACAGTAGAAGGAAGTAAAGTCAGCTTCTTTTCCTTAGAAGGCTCTACCCCCAAAATACCTCTAACTTTAACTACTTTACCGTTCTTGCTAACTGTGGTAAAGTAGAATTCTTCTTCACCTGTTTTCATAAAGAGAGCCATCGCCCGGCCTTCAAAGCCTCCTTTCAGAGACATTACTCTGAGAACTATCTTGCTCTCATTACCGACAACGCTTTTAATAAGACTAAGTATCTCCGATTTTTCTCCTTCACTCAAATACCTAACTTGGTAGACTAAGCCGTTTCCAAGAGCATTAGTTTCATATGTAACAAAACTCCTAGACAAAGTCGCTTGAGGCTGAACTGAAGTGAAAGCAACAAGCGAGAAAATCATAAAGAATACTGTTAGAAGAGAAAGCGCAGTCCTCAATTTCCTGCGCCGCAGGTTTCTTAATCCTATGTTAAAAGCCGAAGCAGCTATACTTAGCTTCGAAGGCTTCTCAGGAAAATATTCTCGGGCAAAGTACCTGGGTATGTCCCAGTAAACAAGATAGCATACTGAAGCAATTATTAAACTCAATAAAAGCACTTTTTCCCTGAAATAAGGAAGGCTAGGATTGAAAAGTGACTTAAAGCCGGGATGATAAATACTTAGCACAGCAACATAAACTAAAATAATCGCTATGCTCAAAGTAATTTTCACAGCCAAAGACCTTTCTCCGCCAATCATATTTGCGCACGCTAGTCCACTAAGCACTATTATTATCAGCAGGACTAGCGAGAAAACAAAGAGAGGTCTTATGTAAAGCGACACTCCATATTCTACATCACTCAAGTAGGATAGTCCTATTTCATATTCTTTTAAACAATCATAAAACATATTTTTGTCTAAATAGTATAGAGCAAGCTTTAAATGAAACTCAGCTTCTTTTAAAAACGATTCCAACTCTATTAAATTAATTCCCTCTATTTTACCGTAATATAGTTCTTCTTTCAAACTTTCCAATCTTTTAATAGCATTAAGTATATCTTGTCTCTTCTGCTTAATTTTCTCGAATCTGAAGTCAATAAAGGTAATATGCCCTTCGTGAACACTATAGCCTTTATTCTTATTAGTTAACATCATAAAGGGCCTCCTCCTGTACTGCAGAGTAATCTTGTATCTACCTACGGGCAGAATAGCGTACATAGTTTTCATGTGTCCTGCTTCATATATTCTACTTCCCCTAGCTACAAGCCAGGGAGCTTTTCCCGATAAAGAACTAACGTATATTACTGAATACTTCTTTCGGTCAACATTCGCCAAGTAGAGTACTCCTACTTTCTTTAATTCAACAGTATATAGAATATTTGTGCTAGGAATATCAATGTATTTTAATCCAAGTAGATCTATGCAAGGTGTATTTTCGTAATCCTTGAAAGCCACAATGTATATTCCATTACTACTGTAAGGAAGCTCAACAATACCATTTGAGTCGCTAATACTAAATACGTTAAATAAGTTGTAGGTTGAATAAAAATCTAGTCTAGGGGTATACGTATAGCAGTATACTACAGCATTTCTGACAGGTTTTCCATTTTCATCTACAACTTTAACTCTTATTTTCTTTCTTTGTAAGCTACCAATAGCTATAAATGTAGTATTTGCGTATAATTTTACTGTAAAATTATATGTTTTATCATTAAGCCTTATTTTAAACGATAATTCTTTTCCATAATCATAGAACGTTAATAAACTAATGTAATACATATTCTTTGTCGACCAAACCTCTACAGGAAATAGGCTTTCAACTACTGGCTTACTATTGTAAGTAGTAATTATCAACCTGGAAATTGCGTATACTTTAATACCTACTTCGAGATTTCTGTCAACAGGCTTTAAGAAAACTGTTTTCTGAGGAATAAAAAGTGTTGATGTTGAGAAACAGAGATTTTCTAAAGAAATATACTCGATGTTCCTTGTAGTAATTTTCAGCGAATTTTCAGCAAGTAAATATTCTTCATTGCCATCAGAATACACCACCTTAAATATCATCTGATTAAATGGAACATTCACGGTTTTTATTCTAAATGTAACCTGACCTAGTCCTTTGCTTTTCTCTATATTTTCGGCTAACCACATGAAAATTTTTTCAAGATAAGTAGTCGCTAGAAGTACGGAGGATGTAGATATGAATATTTTTCCTTTACCTATTTTCCCGTAAACAGCTATTGCTCCTTCTCTACTTTCCGCTAAAGGAGATAGTCCCTTCAGAACATATCCTTGACCACTGACTTGACCTAATTGCTCTAAAAAGCCCTTTAGTTTTAAAACACCACTATAGGGTTTTTCTGAGATACTTACATTAAATTCACTTAAAAGTACCTTCAAGGGCTCTGAGACTTCAGTACAAATAATAATTAACCTTCCACCTTCTTCAACCCACTCGCGTAAATCTTGAAGCTCTTCTGGCTCAAAGTCTCTGAACACATTATGTAGCACTATTACATCTGATAGATAGTATACATTTTTATCTAATTTAGAGAAAACATTCATAAACGTTATTTTCTTAATACCTAACTGTGCTAGGCTTGCATGTATGTCGGAGCGCCCGTGAACATTATCTATGTAAACTACTAAGTCGCCTAATTTACTAGTTTGAACAGGATCAGCTTTAATGATAATTGAAGATACTTCAGATAAATATAATATCAAAATAATGAATACAATATAGTGACGATACTTTTTCATCGTAAAGTGAGGTATGCAGACTTATATAAGCTTTATTAACTGAGAGTCTTCAGTAGACTATATAAACTCGACTTCTTATCGCTTGTAGTAGAGAGATTCTGGTGCAGGTACTTATGCCCGCTAGGAGCACTTCTAGCAATACTTCAGAAGATAAGCATACGGAAGCTCAGAGTACCTAAAGACAAGTGCACTAACCGCAAAAAATATCTCAAAGAATGCCCTATGCAGTGTACTCGAGCAGGAGAAAACGACCACATTTTATGCGGAAAGTGCTTAAGCAAATGCCCTTTAAAAACAATTAAGTACAGTACATAACTCTAGGGAGAATCTAAAGTATTTAATAAGACTTCTTTAAGGCTAGCTGACTTCTATTCCTAGAACTATAGATGCAGCTCTGCCTATAACGAAAGTTATTGTAGCTGATCCTAAGCCCGCTAAAATCATTTCAAGGGTCTTTTTCTTAATAGATAGTTTAGCTGAAACCGCTATTATGAAGCCAGTAAAAGCTAGCGCGAACGCCGCGCTCACTAGCGAGAATACAATAGCTAAGTTCACTGAAACTCTAATGAAGTAAGGTGCAAGAGGCACTGTGATCAGGCTCCATATGGTGAACAACAATGTAGTCTATATCCCTAGGATTTACAATTTTTCTCAGCGTCTCCAAGAATTTTTCCGCGAAAACAGCTTTCCATGAATCTAAAATGAAACACGAGGAGGAAGAAGAGTAAACTAATGTTTAACTTTTAGTCTAGGAGGGTAATTTGACTCCATAGTGTATTTTCCGCCACTCCACACTACTTCAATATGATAGCCTCTCGTTAACAGAGAGTACTCAGCTCTAAAAGTAAGCCTTACTTCTACTTCGGCTCCCTTACCTATAGCATAGTACTGCTTAACTGCAGCTACGGTTTCGTCAGGAAATAGAATTATGTCTTTTTTCACTTTAACTTCTATCCAGCCAGAGTAACCTGTAGGAGAGTAGAGCACTACAACAGCTGTAACCACTGTATCTGAATTTACTTCGTCTACACTCTTCTTTCCTATAAGCCAGTATACTCTAGAAACTAAAAGGGATCCCTCACCCTTTATTGCGAAAAATATCTTGTAGATAATATATGCTCCAACTAGTAACAAAACTATGATAAGTAGCAGTGCTAGTAGAGAAGAAATACCTCTTTTCATCAAATTATTTATCGTGTTCTTCAATATAAGCTTAGATGTTTTTGAGCTGTTCATTGAAAATAACAGAGTTAGGAGGTCTATAGGCCTGAGGCAAAATTATGGGCTCAGTATTAGTGATTAGTGACCGCCGTAAGGGTACGTGGCGGAAAACTAGAGTTTTTTCGCTCGCTCGGCGAAAAAACATGGGTACTACACATAAAAGTCCATCCTCGTACAGTAAATGGGGAGTTGAGGGGACTGTGAGGAAATAGAGTATTTAGCTTTAGGCTGAATATTTTAACAGATAGGCTGAGGATGATGAAAGTATACAGACTCTGGCCGTTTATAAAAAAGTTAAGTGAAATAGATTCTATTATAGATTTTTCTAAAGGTTCACAGCAATTTAAAGTATTCTTAACTATTGTTCAGAAGGGAAAAGTTTCACTCAACGAACTTTCTGACGAGCTTTCTATAGAGAAAGATAAGCTTTATGATATTTTATATAAGCTCAAAAGAAAGGGACTAATAGCGAGCACTAGTAGATCTGAATACTGTCCAACAACACTCGGGCTAACTCTCTACAGTAAGCTAGCTCAATTGAGTCGAGGAAAAGTACTGGCTTCAGATATGCCTTTAACAGACATTGTTAAAGACATAGTACTCATAGCTGGATCTAGTTTCAGAGAAAAAGTAAGCTATAGTTATTTATGTAAATACTTTAAAACAAATAGAAGCACTATCAACTACTTAATAAAGCCCTACCTAATAGGAAGTACAGCTCTCTTTAGAACTCAAGGAGACTATTTGATCCTAACTAGGCGGGGTAAAAAAGCATTCAAAGAATTGGCTAAAGAAATTGGTTTAGGTACACTGGGATTAAAACTAATAACTAAGATAGGTTTCAGTAAGCATCCATCAAAAGCTGTTAGAAATCTCTTCAAAGTATACATTATTTTAACAATATTTGTTCTATTTTCAGTATTCACTCCCTACTTTATTGTACTCGCGTCAATAGCGCTCTTTATATCGCTAATAATGTGTATTTTAGTCGTGCTTAAAGTATAGTGTCGAGTGTAGTCGACATTTTGTCGAGTGTACTAGATAATGTTTTTATCGATTGTCGTCTACAATACTTTTAAATCTATCGAAGAAATCTAATTTGTTGTGAGGATATGTTGAGTGAAGAAGATCTAAGCTATATTTTCCAGGCATTAGCGCATGAGACTAGAAGGAAAATAGTGGAGCTTTTAGCTAAAGAAGGTCCCTTAAACTTTACTGAAATAATGAACAGAGTTGGCATAAGCGAGACAGGAACCTTTGGTTTTCACATAAAGAGAATGGAGGATCTACTTGAGAAAACAGATGACGGTAAATACAAGTTATCTGACTTAGGTCTAGTAGCTTACAACATAATTAAATATGCAAAAGAAGGAAGAGTAGCTAAAATAGAGGAAGAAAAACTCAGCATTGAGGAAGTAAAAATATTCAAGCATTTAGAAAAAATAGTTGTTGATAGAAGTCTTTTAGAGAGATACAGTAAAGTGGGATTTAAATACATAGATACAGTGATATTTGCAGAAGATGTAAGCCCTAAATTATTCAGAGATAAAGTTCTTTTCTTCAGAAAAGTGAATACAATAGTTGTCTCGAAGAAACTTGTTAAAGCAGCTTACAGTCGCATGGAGAAATACTGTGGAGATGTAGTGAGCTATGAAGGCGAGTTGCCTCAAAAATGGCTTGAGGAAAAGAAACCCGTAAAACACTTGGACATATATGGCGGGGACTTTATTTTAACTAAAGAGAGGCTAGAGAAAGTTAAAAGAGAAGGCTTTAAGTACAGGATAGAGAACTATGGCCGTTTGATAATAGAGCGCGATGTTACTCCGCAGCTTTTTGATGAGACAGTTTTCTCGATAGATTCTTATGGCGAAATTTATGCTCCTCGAGCGCTACACAAAATAATATTGAATAAAGTAGAGTCGGTTTCTGGTCAAATACTAGACTTAAGTGAGTTTGAGAAAGAAATTTAGCCTTATAGTCATAAGTAACTGTGTCGCAGAAAGCGGTACTAGCAGTCGATAAGAGAGTTGAGCTTCTTTACTCTATCTTACTGAATACTAGTTGGAGAGACATAGGTATTGTGAAAAGAGATTATCCCTATAAGCTTAAGTTATTAGAGTTTTCGAAAGCCTTTAAAGAACATGATGCTGTTGTTCTATGCGAGGAACTTATTAGAAAGGGTTTTGTTTTTGATGCACTGCATGCTTTTGCTGTACACTTATCTGAGCCACCTAATATCGCTTTAATTAAGCCTCTTACAGAAGATCTTGTTGAAAGAGCAGGGTCTCTAGATACTTTAATGGAGTTCGCTGAAAAGATCAAAAACTACTATGATGACACAAATTTCGAAGATTTCTGGAAGAGAAATACTGATTTCTATAGGAGAGTAAGGGAAAATACTGGAAAATATATTGATTTAAATAAGATAGTAGGTATTATTGAAGATTACTTTGGATTAAAGAAAGATAAATACTTTGTAGTGCTTTTAACTCTATCGAAGTTCAGCTACGGACATAGTATTAACGGTAAAGAAGTCTACGCGTTTATTCAGCCTACAAAGATTGACGAAGAAGGATTGCCGGAGTATAGAAGCTGGGATACGATAATACATGAATTTAGCCACAGCTTTGTTAATCCTCTTACAGAGGAATTTGAGTCAGAGTTTAGGAATACCGATAAGCTACTTAAGTGTGCTGAAAGTAAAATGAAGAGATTATTTAGCAGGCTCTTAGGCTTCTTAAGTAAATCGATTAGAGAGGAAGCATTTAGAGATTGGAAGACTTTTGTTAATGAGCATGTTGTAACGGCTATTGTTCTTAGAATTGCAGAGCAGCTAGGTTACATTGACTCAAATAGGCTAGAGAAGTTTCTATCATTCTATGAGAAAAGAGGACTAGTTTACATAAAACCTGTCTATAGAACATTACTGAACTATAATAGAGTAGAGTATTCGTCGTTCAGGGAATTTTACCCTGAAATAATTAAAGTATTTAACAGTATTTAGTCAGCAGCGCTGAAGCTATATTACAAGGGTTGCTAGAGCGCGTTTTGAAGGAAAATTTTCTATTACAGGTGAAAAAGTTTTTATCAGTACTGATGCTTCTAAGCTCGTTTAGGTACTGTTTACAGCAGTTCGATACTTTTATACACTGCTAGCATAATAGTAGCGTGTGAGCAACGAACTGCGCTGGAATCCGGTGCTAGGAGCATGGATTATTGTCGCCGCTAAAAGACAGAAGAGGCCTTGGAGGCCTAAAGACTATTGTCCCTTCTGTCCAGGAGCAGAGGAAACAGGCTACGGCTGGGAAGTACTAGCACTACCCAATAAGTTCCCTGCGCTGCGGCCCGACGCTAAGCCGTCTCTCAAATCAGAAGACATATACAAGGTGAGGCCTGGCTACGGGTATTGTGAGGTAATAGTAGAGACACCTAAACACGAAGGAGATCTCTGTGACTTGACGCTAGAAAACTTAAAGAAAGTAATAGATCTTTACGCTGAGCGCTACGAGAAACTTGGAAGCGACCCTAAAATAAAGTATGTCTTCGAGTTTAGAAATAAGGGAGCTTTAATTGGAGTGTCTTTAACTCATCCTCACTCACAGCTATATGCTCTGCCGTTTATTCCACCTCGCATTAGAAGAGAGCTAGTACAAGCTAAGAAATTCTACAAGAGGAGGAAAAAGTGCTTATTCTGCCACATAATAGACCTCGAGAAAAAAGCCGAAGTACGTTTACTCTATGAAAACGAAGATTTCATACTATTCATGCCTTTCTTCGCCATGTGGCCCTACGAGACACACATATACTCTAAACGCCATCTACAGAACATACTCCAGCTCACAGAAAAAGAACGCTACAGTCTAGCGGATGTTCTAAAAGTATGCACTAAAATGTACAATTCATTATTCGGATTTGACTTACCCTACATAATGGCGATACACCAGAGCCCAACAGACGGAAAAGAATACCCCTACTACCATTTTCACATAGAATTCTATCCACTACACCGAGACGCCAAGAAAATAAAGTACGCAGCCGGAATAGAGTGGGGCACGTGGACTTTCACATACGACGGACTACCCGAAGAAAGAGCCCAGCAACTAAGACAAGCACTGCACAAAGCTTTAGAAGAGTTATCTAGAGAATATAAGCCACTTGGTTCACCTAAATAGCTTTAATGCAGTAAATTGAAGCTTAAGTATAGTAAAGTATTTTCGTAAACAATATTAAATATGAGTACTGTGAGTAAATAAGAGAATGAGACTCAAGCAGGAATTCCTAAAATTATTAAAAGAAGATATTGAGTTTAGGTATGCTGTACTAGGCTATTTAGGGCTCGATACTATAGTAAAGTCGATTGAAAGTCTACAGAGACAATTTAAGGAATTTCAAAAAGAAATACTTGCACTACAGAAACAGGTAGCTGAACACAGTAAAGCCATAAGAAGTCTTCAAGAACAAGTAAAGGCGCTTCAAGAACAAGTTAAAATTCTTCAAGAGCAAGTCAAGAATCTTCAAGTAGAAGTAAAAAGACATGGTGAAATTTTAGAGAAACACACGCATGCTATCGAGAAATTAACGGCGACAGTAAATGCTATTGGCACTAAATACGGCGTACTTACAGAAGAAGCATTTAGAGAGTCTATAAAGTATTTAGTTCAAGACCTTTTAAAAGAATATAATGTAATTAAGTGGACCTACTACGATGAAGAAGGACTAGTATACGCTCATCCGGCAGTCATAGATGTCGATGTATTAATAAGAGATAAAGAGCATGTTATAGTAGAGTACAAAGCATCAGTAGACAAAAGCGATATAGCAGAACTCTATAGAATAGGCAAATTGTACGAGAAAATAACTAAAGTAAAGCCAAGACTCCTAATAGTATCTCCTGCAATAAGAAAAAGAGCTAAAGAACTAGCAGACAAACTGAAAATAGAGTGTAGAGGAAAAGTACTTGAAATATAGTTGATGTATCACTCATCACGAATCCCTTCGGCTCAGCTACTAATGCTATCTACATTTCTGCTCTAAAGAATCACTAAATACGATATCTCACTACGTACAGAAGAAAATAAGAGCGTTTCTAGATCTAGAAGAGTAGGCTAAGGTTCTTTCTACTAGTTTCTCATTTAATTATACTTAATGCTGAGCTAAGTTTTATCAACTTAGAGCATTTTATAGTGCTATGCTATTCTTGGCGCTACTATTATTTCGTAGTCTTTGTTTTCTCCTAGCTTATTCGGACGTATTATTAGTGGTGCTACTTCTTCAGTATTCACGTATACATGTAGTCTATTGTATAGCTTTTTAATTATGTATGCTGCCGCTAACACTAGTTCAGCCTTATAGCTAACTTCAGTTACAGTATTCTTGCTTAAGGGATTGTAGACTGGCTTCCGGTACCTATACTTTAAGTACAGAACCTTGTGTTCTGTCTCAGTACCGTACTTAACGATTTCTGGCTCTAAGTCTGCTAGATCTATCTCGGTATACTGTCCTCTGCTCTTCTTTTCTTCCCATGTTCCTTCAGGAGCAACTGCTAGTGTTCTATCTGTGCTCAGATATGATCTGCATCCTAGGCACCTTGTACATACTTCTGTTGCTTGTAGTTTAACTGAAATCAGTTCTTCTAGCAGCTTCACTATTTCCTCTGCATCTACCATATTCTCGCTTTAACTTACATTATAGTGTTTAAGTACCTTTATGTGTATACTAGTCAGCTATAGTATTCAGTAAAACATACCTATAGGTAGTCACATCAGCAGTAGTTTTATCTATGTGACCAGTCTAGTTACACTATATGACTGAATTAGTCTCACTAGAAGAGTATGTTTGCCTTAAGTGGAGAGAACAATTTAATGTAGAAGAATTATCGATTAGTGGGCTTATCGACCTGTCTTCCATAGGAGAATTTATGTTAGCTGTATTCACAGACTATATTGTATTAAATTACCCTTATGTTCAGCCAAGCCTCCTAATAAATAGTGTTAAGAGAGCTATTAGCAGTAAGCTCTATGAGCTCGCTAAAAGAAAATCCACTATATCGTTGCACGATGTTTCAAATATACTGTCAAGTGTTTTCAGGGAATTTAAATTAAAGATACTTGATTATTTGAAGAATAGAGGAGTTTACGCAGTAACTGATTACAGTACTTTGAGAACTTTCTTTAAAAGTGTTGAGCGCTGGAAGATACTAAAGATACTTGCATCTAGGAAGGCTTGTGTACATGAAATAGCCTATGAAACAGGCTGTAGAGAAGAAGTTGTTAGAAGGATTCTAGGTGAGCTAAAGAAATTAGGTGTTCTTCAGGAAGAAGCCGTAGTATCTAAGAGCGGTAGAGCAGTGAAAACATACTGCCTTAAAACACCAGTTATTCTAATCGACTTGAGACGAATATCACTTAGTGATAGTTAGTAGGCGGCTTAATAGTGCTATAGTGCTAGTTACATAAAAGATAATAGAGTGAAAAACACTACTACAGTAGTAAGACATGATAGATATCTTAGATCTACTATCAGCTATCGGAGGACTAGGTGGACTAGCTTTAATTATTAGTGTAGCCTACTGGTTAGGCAGAAAATTCTCTGAAATAGACAAAAGATTCGAAAAAATAAATGAAAGATTCAATCAAATCGACGAAAGATTCCAGCAAATAGACGAGAGATTTAAGCAAAATGATGAAAGATTTAGACAAATTGATGATAGATTTGAAAGAATAGAAAATAGGCTTAATAGAATTGAAAACAATTTGAGTGAATTGAACCAGAGGGTTGAGAAAATTGAACA
>QMRV01000040.1 GCA_003649445.1 Thermoprotei archaeon
TGGGGTGTGTGATGTGGCTGTTTCATAGGGTGTTCGAGTTTTCTTCGCTCAGAGTAGTAGTTTTGCTTCTGGTGCTATGTGTATTTTTCTTGTTTTCTTGTAGTCTGGGTTTACTAGTTGGAGGTCTTGGAGGTACATTATGTGGCGGTATATTGTTGATGTGTCTTTGTTTAGTATGTCTGAGATTTGTTTTGCTGTTAGTGGCTGGTTTTCTATTAGTTGTAGTATTTCTTTTTTCTCTTTTGTTAATTGTACTGGTTTTATTACTTTTGTTATGTCTGGTAGCTGTATGTAGCCTTCTAGGTTTTCTAGGTCTACTATTATTTGTTTTTGTTTTTCTTTGAGTGTTTCTTGTGAGAGTATTATTGCTGTGTATGTTGCTAGTATTAGTGCTCTCATTCCTCCGCTTAGTATGAATTTTACTTGTTTTGCTTGTTGGGTGTGGTTTGCTATTATTTGTTTTATTTGTTTTACTGCTTGTGTGAAGTCTTCTAGTTTTATTGGGTATAGTGTTGTCTGTATTGGTGTGCTTTTTAGTAGGAATAGGTCTATGCTTCTTTTTGCTTCCTGTACTTTGGGGTTGAGTGGGTGTGCTGTTAGGAGTATTATTTGGTCTTTTTCTGTTAGTGGGAGTTTTGTGAGCCATCTCAGTATGAATTTTTCGTCGAATCCTAGTGTGAAGAAGAGTGTCTGCATGTTTTATACATTTTGAGAGAAAATTTATTGTTTGTGGGAGTCTTTATGCTTAATTAGTTTTACAGTTTCTTTTGGTTTTCTTGTATGATAGCTATTTTATTTTAAGGGTGTTTCGGGTTTGTTTTGTGGTTTTAGGGGAGATTGTTTCGTCTAAGTTTGCTAGGCGTGTTAGGGTTTTTATGCGTGAGGTTGGGGTTTCTGAGGAGCTTCGTGGGTGGAATTGGGATAGTGGGATTCTTTCTCCTCCTCTTAAGGGTGTTTTGTTGAGTGTTAGTGATGTTGCTGCGCGGTATTGTCCTACTAGGCGTGATGTTTACTTGAAGTATGTTGAGGGTGTTGTTGTTAAGCCTACTTTGCCTATGGTTGAGGGGCGTGTTTACCATAATGTTATTTCTGGTGTTGTGTTGGAGGTTAAGAGGAAGCTGTATAGTCTTGGGCTTGTTTCAGGCTATGAGCTTTATGAGAGTCTTGTGGAGGGTTGTGAGGCTCGTGTGAGGGATATTGTTTTGCATAATGTGCGTGTTTTAGAGGAGGAGCCTAGGAGCGAAGATGTTGAGAGAATGGTTGTGAGGGGTGTTAGGCTGTGGAAGTTTCTTGCTCTTCAGTTTGCTGCTAGTGTTGACCGCTATGTTTCTGTTCACGGGCACCTTGATGTGGATTCTGTTGTTGCGGAGGCTGTTCCGCATATTGTTGAGTATAAGGTTGATGGGTCTCCGCTAGGCCTTAGTAAAGAGCTTTCGGTTGATGTTCTTTATCCGGGTTACACTGTTGTTGAAGTTAAGACTGGTTCGCGTCAGGATTTTCATAGGCTTTATTTGGCGGGCTATGCGCTTGCTTTTGAGGCTGATAAAGAGATTCCTGTTAATATGGGTGTGTTGATTTATGTTAGGGCTGGTAGGTCTCCTACTCCTTTCTTTAAGGTCGAGGAATATGTTGTGAGTGATGAGCTTAGGAGAGAGTTTATTGAGGCTCGTGACGAAGTTTTCGAGATTATTGAGAATGAGCGTGACCCTGGTAAGCCTTTGAGGTGTTATCCTTACTGTCCTTACTACAAGTACTGCTAGAGGTGTCTGTGTATGAGGGTGCTTGTTGTCGACTCTTATGGTGTTTTTGTTGGCAAGAAGGGTGACCGTATTGTTGTTAGGAGGAAGAAAGAGAAGATTTGTGAGGAGCCTGCTGGGAGTATTGATTTGATTAGGCTTAGCTGCAGGGGTGTTTGTGTTTCTCTCGATTTGCTTGAGCTTGCTCTCAAGTATGGTATTGATTTAATTATTACGGCTAAGAATGGTGTTCCTTTGGCTCTGCTTCTACCGTTTAGGTGTGGTTCGGCTATTAGGACTAGGCGTGAGCAGTACTGGGCTTATCGTGATGACCGTGGTGCTTTTTTGGTTAAGAAGTTTATTGAGGGTAAGATTAGAAATCAGGCTAATTTCCTTAAGTATATTGTTAGGGCTTATAGGAGTGTTAGACCTGAAGTTAAGGCTTCTCTGCTGGAGGCTTCTGAGAAAATTAGCGGGCTTTTAGAAGATTTGCGGGAGGTGGAGTGCCGTGACTGTGATTATGTGAGGAGAAATGTTCTTGAGGTTGAGGCTCAGGCTGCTAGTGTTTACTGGGAGGCTTTAGGTAAGGTTGTTCCTCCTGAGCTCGGGTTTACTAAGAGGAAGAAGAGGAGTGAACATCCTCGTGACGCATTTAATGTGATGCTTAATTATGCCTACAGTGTTTTAGCTACGGAGGTTTGGATTGCTCTTGTTAAGGCTGGGCTTGATCCTTGGGCTGGTTTTCTTCATAAAGATAATCCTCGTAGACCTGGCCTCGTGTACGATCTTATGGAGGAGTTTCGTGTACCGGTTGTTGATAAGCCTTTGCTCGGATATGTTTTTGAGAAAAGGGGTCTTGTGTTAGAGTACTTGGGGAAGGACAGTAGGCTTTCTCGGGAGGGTAGGCTTGAGGTTTGTGCTCTTTTGAATAAGGTGCTTGGTAGTGAGAGGAGGTTTGGTGAGGAGAAGCTTACGTTGAGGTCTATTATTTTGAGGCAGGCTAGGAGGATTGTTAAGTTTCTTCATGGTAGGTCTGTGTATAAGCCTTATGTTGAGAGGTGGTAGTATTTGAAGACGCTTGTGGTCTACGATATTACTGACGATAATTTGAGGCTGAAGGTTGCAGAGACGTGTAAAAATCATGGGTTGTCGCGTATTCAGAAGAGTGCGTTTATTGGTGAAATTCCTAGTGGTAGGAGGAAAGAGCTTATTGTTGCACTAGAGAAGCTTATGAGGCAGAGGGGTCCTCGGGACAAGATTCATGTTTTCGTCTTATGTAGTAGCTGTTATTCATTGACTAGAGTTATTGGCTCTAGTATCAAAGAGGAGAAAGAAGAGGTGCTTTTTATATGAGTGAAGAGATTTTTGTTGATGTTAGTGATGTTAAGCAGTATTTTTATTGTCCTCGTATAGTTTACTTCAATAAGGTTCTTAATTTGAGGGAGAGGCTTACTGAGTCTATGCGTGCTGGTAAGGAATCTCATGAGGAAATTAAGTTTAGGGAAGAGAAGAAAGTGCGGCTTTTGTCTACGGCTATATTGGCTGAAGAGAAGCTTTTTGGTATTTATGTAGAGTCTAAGAGGCTTAAGTTGAGAGGTGTTATTGATTGTCTGGCTAAGCTTCCTACGGGAGAATGGGTTGTTGTAGAGTATAAGGACACCTATAGTACGAGGCTTCAGAGTCACCATTACTATCAGCTTGTTGCATACTCTCTTTTAGCTCAAGAGTACTTGAAGAGAATTGTTTCAAGAGGATTTCTTTTCTATGCTCTTAGCCGGAAGATATTTGAAGTTGCTGTAACTGATGAAGCTAAACAATATGTTAGGAATGTTTTAAGGAGAATTTTGAGAATTATTGTCTATGAGGAGCTACCTAAGCCTACTGGTGATAAAGCTAAGTGCAGGAGCTGTGGTTACTACAGATTTTGCTATAGAACATAGTTAATTGTATAAATTGCCTCTTATTCTATTAAATTTGTTTTAAAGGTCTTTATTTTTAATTAATATTAGTCTACAGATATTAGTGTTGACTATAATGCTGTAGCTTCTACAGCCCTATTAATTTCACTACTTATTTTGAGGATGAGCTTGTTGAGAATTTCTCTATTAGCTGTAATTTCTCAGGGTGATTTTAAAAGTATGAGATTAGATCTCTTCATAGGACCATAGAAGCCTATTACTAACGCTGATGCATCAAGATACTCGAAGTGCATTAGAATATACTTAGTCAACAACTGCTCACTAAGAGTCAATAAAACTATTGCAAAAACCATAATCACAATATCTCGCTTTGAGCTAAACCACTTCCTCAATCTATATAGCAAAGAAATCCCCTCAACACTACTATGACAACAAATAAAGTACTTACATGCATACGTAAAACTACTTGCTAATTACAATAGCCTTCTGTTTAATGTTTATAAAAGGTCCTTTATCTAAGCCAATCAGGCTCCCGCAACGCGGGCACCTAACTTCATCTCCCTCCTTAACGGTATAGTCCCTAACTATCCGCTTTTTCCAGCAATGCCAAAGCCTACCTTCACCAACCTTAATGTAAACGAATAAAATTTTCTCACAGTGGGCACACTTAATCTTTAATACACGTGGCATACAATCATGGAATATTCCTCAACTTAAAGAAATTTCTAGCAAATTCATACTTTACTCCTCTTGAATCAAACAGACTGTGCTAACACTAAACTTATCTGTAAGCCACTCTCAGATCCCTCAATTAATGCATCAGAAGAAAAACATAAATTAAAAACTAATAATATCTACGAACCTTTTGATTATTGCGCAACAGTTACGAAAACTTCCGTATGTACTTTGATGAATACCTTTCAGTTCTTTTTGGTTATTTACTGTTTATTGTTTGATAATGGAAGTATTTGAGTTTTCCAGCTTCGGGTACTTCTATATACTTTAGTGGTGTAGTAGAGTTGTGGTTTTATGGAGGCTTTGGTAGTTAAGCCCGTAATTACTTTCCGTGAATATGAGAGAAAAGAGAAAAGGAGCTGGAGGCCTTGGGGAGGAGTGCAGACTCGAGAAGACTTGAGAGAAGAAGTCGGTAGAATTGAGAGAGAGCTGGGTAGCTTAGTGGAGAAAGCAGATTTTCCTCTAAAGATTCTTCCAGTATCTGTTGTTGAGAAAGAAGAAGATGTTTATAGTGTTGAGAAGGAGGCTGATGTAGCGTTAGTTTATGCTGCTTCAGGGTCTTTAGAGGTTCTCGAAAAGGTTACAGAGCTATTTAATTGGACAATATTTTTTCTACGCCATAAGTCGGGTCCTGTGTACTTGTGGTACGAGGTAATTCACCCGAGGTTTCTTAGGGCTGGAACAGACTACTTTGTTAGAAAAGATGTTACTGTAGAGGATTTAGTGGTAGATGACTACGGTGAAGTATTGTGGAGGCTGAGAGCTCTTTACGCCTTAAAGAGAACTGAGAAAACGAAAATAGTTGCAGTAGGAGGTACTTCTGGCTGGGGGCCTCTTGGCCGCCACTTATCTCCTCTTGAAGCTAGGAGAAAATGGGGGTTAAATATAGTGGTAGTTACTTACAGTGAGTTAGCTGAGAAAATTAAAGAAGCCAGAAAAGATCATAGAATGCTCGAGGAATCTAAGAGACTTGCTGAAGAATACTTAAAGACCCCAGGGACTACGCTAAAGACAAGTAAAGACTTCTACGTAAACTCTTTTCTCTTATACTTAGTGTTCAAAAAACTGCTTGAAGAATATGGAGCAAAAGCAATTACCATTAATGAGTGTATGGCAACAATAATGCCTATTGCGGAAACAACAGCCTGCCTTCCGCTAAGCATACTAAACGACGAAGGCTACATAGCTTTCTGTGAATCAGATTTCGTAGTTATTCCTGCAGGAATACTTCTTCACTATATTTCAGGAAAACCCGTCTTCCTAGTAGACCCTACTACACCTCACCACGGAGTAGTTACTGTAGCTCACTGCACAGCTCCCCGTAAAATGAATGGAAAAAACTACGAGCCAGCAGACATATTAACACACTTTGAGTCAGACTACGGAGCAGCCCCTAAAGTCTTCTTCAAGAAAGGACAAATAGTTACTGTAGTAGACCCTGACTTCGAGGACAGAAAATGGATAATATTTAGAGGCAAAATTATCGAGTCTCCTTCACTAGCAATATGTAGAAGCCAAATAGACTTAGAAATAGAAGGCGACTGGAAACTTCTACTCAAAGAAATGAGAGGATTCCATTGGGTACTAGCATATGGAGATTATTTAAAGGAACTAGAATACGCTTTAAGCAAAAAAGGAATAGAAGTAGTCAACATAACTCAAAACTAAAACTCCGGCCTATAAACAAACTTTACCCAATAACACCATCATAGTTCCTATAAACAAAAAACATTTAAGTGAAACAAGCAAAAACAAAAATAAATAATATTAATGCTTTATATTTACCAAATATTTCTTCTATATATTTTATAGTATTAGATAAAATTAATAATTTATCTTCGCTTGTAACACCTTTAATAATAATCATTTTTGCTAATACTCTACGTAACTCTACTTCAGCTATTAGACTGGGAATTAATATCTTGTGTTTTCCGCGATAAAATAAGTTTCTTGCTATGCATTCTTTGATCTTCTCCTTAGAATTTATTTGCTGAAAATACTTGGTATTTACGAAAACGTAGACAAGTAAACTTGTATCTAAGACTAGAGATGTATACAAAGTATACACCGCTAATCCTCTTCTTCGGTTAGGGCTTCAAGGAAGCCCCATGATACTAGTAGTTCTCCGCTTACTAGGCTTTCTACTTCATAGTCGTATGACAGTTGTAGGACTATGCTCCAGTGTTCGGGGTTTTCCCATACTTTTCCGATTAATTGTTCGCGTAGGGGTAGTATGTCCCTGACTCCGTAGGCTACTAGAGCATGTGCTGAAGTATAGTCTTTTGTTTTTAGGAATCTGGCTAAGGCTGCTAATATGAGAAGAGGAGCTGCCTTTATTTTACTTTTGTAGGCTAGCTTGTAGGCGTATAAAAGTACGTTTAAGTGATAGATGTCTCTGCGTCCTCATAGCTAAGTAGAGTATGTGCATTGCTTTTAGTGTAATGTCAATTTTTTCTTCGAAGTCTTTAGCAGATAACTTTAGGCTTTTCTTAAGTTCTTTCAAGAAGTCTCCTGGAAATTCATCTAAAATTGCTTTAGCTCTCTTATAGAAGATATCACTGATTTTCTCGAGAGCAATAATCGTGTTTTTTAGATCAATGTTCTGTCCCCCTATTTCTAGCGCGTATCTAACAGCATCTTTTACTTCATTTATTAAATCTACTAAAAGCCTATTAATTCTTTTTTCTAGATTCCTATAAAGTATATCTATTCTCTCTTCTAGCTCATTAAACCTGCCAGAATACTTGTTAACTAGTTTAACGGCACTTAATATAGTACTCACCTATGGTAGCGCTGGACTACGCTAGTATATTGTGATAGTATAAACGTATATATTTTTCCAATATGTATCTGCGGAGAAAATAAGTGTCCTATTGTCTCTCAGACTTTATCTATTTAGCGTCTTTAAGTGAGTACTAAGA
This sequence comes from Thermoprotei archaeon, assembly GCA_003649445.1. The sequence continues at coordinate 7,312 of QMRV01000040.1, forward strand.
AGAAGCTTAACTGTATTTCCTTGTAGGGTCTTCAGTGTTCGTTTAAGTAGTGGTTTAAGTATTTAAGGTAGTTTTATGTAGTTAATTGTGTGATGAGTGGCCTCCTCCCTGATTAGTGATGTGGCTCGTTTTGCTGAGTATTTTGTTGAGTAGTCTGTTTCTGTGGTTTGTGTTATGTGAAGAGAGTCCATGCTGAGTGATGTTGTTCTGTTTGTTTCCGGGTACTTTGGGAAATGTTGCTAGAAGTGTTGTAGTGAAGACTATTGTTCAGTTTTGGTGCTGGAGGTAGTTTAATATAGTTGAGTTCTGATTGCGCTGAAGAAGAGCTGGGAGCAGAGGGTGAGGGGTGATGGAAGGTGATAGTGAGTCGAGTATTGAGATAAAGCTGAGGGAAGGAGAGGAAGTTCTCTTTAGGTTTGAGAGCGATCTTACCTCGGACGGGCGTTTCGGTAAAGAGGTTTTAGTGCTGACTGATAGGAGGGCTATTGTCTTTGATCCTGATAGGGGTAAGGAGAGGAGCTGTTGGTACGATGAGATAAGAGAAGTTAGGTTTTATGATTATCTTGGCTGCAGTGAAATAGAGGTTGTTTTGAGGGATAGGGTTGTTAGCTTGATTCGTTTTAGTAGGAGTAAGGCTGCTTTGTTCCGTAAGGCTGCGAAGCTTCTTGAGGAGCTTTCGGTCTGCCGGCTTGGTGTTGAGCGTAATGGTAAGCGTGTAGAGGTTGAGGAAGAGGAGGAGAGAGTTGAGGTTAGGAAAGTTTTGCCTAAGCTGGTTTCTCTTCTGAAGCCCTACTGGTACTTGTGTGCTGTAGCGTTTTTGACTGCGCTAGGTATTGTGGCTGTGAATCTTACTCCACCGTATCTTATGAGGCTGCTTATAGACGAGGCTCTTGAGGCAGGGAATATTGTTTTGCTTATGAAGCTTACTCTTCTGCTTATTGGAGTCTATGTTTCTAATACTGTTTTGAGTATTGTGAACAGCTATACGCTGAACTACTTGGGCGAGAGAGTTGTTTTTGATTTGAGGCGCAGGCTCTATGATCATGTACAGAAGCTTTCGCTGAGCTTTATAGACAAGTATGGCTCGGGCAGAATTATTTCGAGGATAAGCGACGATACGTTTAGGATAAGGTGGTTCCTAACATGGGGTATTCAGTCTTTAGTGATTAGCGTGCTTCAGCTGATAGGCATCGGCATCATTATTTTCAATATGAATACTTACTTGGCGCTGTTTTCTCTTCTGCCTGTTCCAGCTGTCTTTATTGGGCTAAGGGCTTACAGGAAGAAGGCTTGGGTGTACTACCATAGGGCTTGGAGGAAGTGGGCTGATGTCAGCGAGAAGCTCGTGGATACTATTCCAGGAGCTATTGTAGTGAAAGCTTTCTCTCAGGAAGAAAGAGAGACTAAAGTGTTTGTTGATAGGCTTAAGGAAGTTGTTTCAGCGAACCTCAATGTAGTTAAACTCAATTTGAGGACATTTCCAGTAATGGGTCTCATTACGTCGATTAGCGCTGTTCTAGTATGGTATTTTGGCGGACTGAAAGTAATAGCTGGTGAAATAACTCTCGGTACTTTGACTGCTTTTGTTTCTTATATGTGGCAGTTTTATGGGCCAATAAACACGCTGAGCTACTTGATGGAGCCTCTGCAGACAGCGCTGACTTCCGGTGAAAGAGTATTTGAGTTGCTTGACATAGACCCTGAAGTAAAGGAAGACGAAAAAGCAGCTGACTTCGAGTTCAAGGGAGCAATTAAATTCGAGAACGTTTACTTCGGCTACGAGCCCTGCGTCTACGTTCTTCAGGACATTAACTTGGAGATTAAGCCTGGAGAAGTTGTTGGAATAGTTGGCCCAAGTGGTTCAGGTAAAACTACTTTAACTAAGCTTCTCTTGAGGTTCTATGACCCTGATAAAGGCAGAATTCTCATCGACGGAGTTGATATAAGGAAAATTAAGTTGAGTTCACTGAGACGACAGATAGGTATAGTTCTACAGGATCCTGTGCTCTTCTCGGGTACTGTTGCCGAGAATATTGCTTACGGTAAGCCTGAAGCAGAGCCCGAGGAAATAGTAGCCGCTGCCAAGGCTGCTCATGCACACGACTTCATAATGAGGCTTCCTGCCGCATACGATACTAATGTAGGTGAAAGAGGAAGTAGACTTTCTGGTGGAGAAAGACAGAGAATAGCGATTGCTAGAGCTATTATAACTGATCCTAAGATACTGATACTGGACGAGGCTACGAGCAGCGTTGATACTATTACTGAGAAAGAAATACAAGCGGCGCTGAACAACCTCATTAAGAACAGGACTACAATAGTTATTGCTCACAGGCTGTCTACAGTAATGAACGCTGATAAAATAGTAGTTGTCGATAAAGGTAGGATAGTTGAAGTTGGAAAACACGATGAGCTTTTGAAGCAGAATGGTCTCTACAAGAGGCTCTGGGATGCTCAGTTTGCTGAAGAAAGAGAAGCTGTTAAGGCGAAAATTAGGCTGAGATAATGTCGCTTCAAGAATTTATTAAAAAATTAAATTTAGTTGATCCGAAGAAAGTGCAAATAATTTACGATGAGAAAAGAAATGCTTTGAAGATTTTAGTAGACGGCGTTAAGTACTATAACATTGTTCCGAGGAAGCCCTTTCCATTTAGTAGACCTTACTTCATAATATTTGCTGATAAAGAAGGCGCAGAAGTCTGCGCGGTTAAAGACTATAGAGAGCTTGATAAGGATTCTCGTGAGGCTTTAGAGAAAATGCTTTCTCGCATATACTTTATACCGCTTATTAAGAAAATTAAGAAAATTGTGTATAGGGCTGGTGAATATGTTTGGTTAGTTGAAACTGATAGAGGTGAAAGAGAGTTTGTTGCAAGGGGTAGGAAGAGTATTCAGTATTTTCCTGGAGGAAGAATCATTATTTTCGATAAATATGATAATGTCTATGAGCTTAGGTTAGATAAGCTTGATAAGAAGAGCATGGAGTATTTGGCTTTAATTCTGTAGTCTGCTACACTAAGGTGCATACTTAGGGCAGATGTTTTTACACTATATTATTATACAACTAGGATGTATACTTATCTGGGAAGTTTTATATAGTACACATGTATTTTTCAATAGGTGCACATCCATGAAGAAGAGCCTTCCAGTCTTATTAATTGTGGTTTTAGTGTTCTCTGTATTTGGTGCGATCTGTACACCGCAGAAAGAAAAGCCTGTTGTAGTATGTACTACTACTGTGCTCGCCAGCATTGTTAATGATTTGGCTGGAGACTTGGTTACTATTGAAGTTATTGCTTCACCTGCTGTCTGTCCAGCACACTATGATGTTAAGCCGAGTGATATTGAAGCCTTTAGGAAAGCTGACTTGATTCTTATGCATGGTTTCGAGCCTTGGGTAAGCGAGCTTAAACAGGCTTCTGGGAGCACTGCTCCAATAGTCAAGATCCCTGGCCCCTGGAATGCTCCCAGTTTTCTTAAAGCGAGGTACAGTGCTGTAGCTGATGCTCTCAAGAAGTACTTGGGCCTTGATGTTTCAGATAGGCTTGCTAAGTGCCTTAAGGCTGTCGACGACGTAGACGCTTACTTAAAGAAACTTGCCGAAGAGAAAGGATTTAAGGGTACTCCTGTTGTCTGCATGCTTTGGCAGAAAGCCTTCGTAAGCTACCTCGGCTTCAAAGTTGTCGCTGTCTACGGGCCTCCAGAAAAGGTTTCTGCTAAACAGTACGAGGAGATATTGAAAAATGCTAGTGCGGCTAAAGCTCTGCTGGTAATCGATAATCTTCAGAGCGGCGAAGAGCTAAGTGAGAAGATTGCTCTTGAAGTAGGCTGTGTTCAAGTCGCTTTATCGAATTTCCCTGGAATTGCGCCAGAGCTTAAGAATATAACTGAGGTAATGAAGTGGAATGCTGAGCAGCTTGCCAAGGCTTTGGAGATAGCTGAGCTTAAGGGAGAAATTAATAGGCTTAGAGGCGAACTCGAGACTTGGAAGACTGCTGCGTTAGTAGCGTCTGCGCTTGCTGTAGTGTTTCTGATGGCTTCAATTTTCCTTGCACTGAAGCTGAGAAAGAAGTAGGGTGGTTTCCGTGACTACTGCTCCAGCGCTAGCGCTAGAAGAAGCAGCAAAGCTCCATGGACATAAAGGTCCTTGGCTTGTGTTAGGGTACCGTGCCGGCGCTAGAGCGTGCGAAGTCTTCGACCCAAACGACGAGTTTTCACTATACTGTATTGTTAAGACTCCGCTTAGAACACCTTATACTTGTGCTGTCGACGGTATTCAGGCTTCTACTCGCTGTACGCTAGGTAAACTCTCTATTAGACTCGAGGAAGCGAGTACAGACAATATAATATATATATTTATAGATAGAAAAAGTGGTAGGAGACTTGAACTCAAGTTGAGGCCTAGCGCTGTTAAGTGGATTGAGGAGCTGTGCAGAAAAGATATGAGTGAGGCTGCTCGGAGAGTAGAGGAGGAGTCTTTATGGAAGCTGTTCGAAGAGAAGCTGTACGGCTAGAAGATGTATGGGTCGCCTACTCTGGTTCAGGGAGACCTGCTATAAGGGATATTTCTTTAGTTCTTCTTAGAGGAGAGTTCGCTTTGATTACTGGCCCTAATGGGGCTGGTAAAACTACTTTAATTGAGACTTGTTTGGGCTTGCTTAAGCCTCTTAAAGGTAGAGTACTTCTGTTAGGTATAGATACTAGGTCGAGGAAAATTATTAAGGCTAGGAGGAAGTGTAGCTATGTTCCGCAGGACTTTATGAAGCCTCCCTATGAGTCTTATACTGCTAGACACGTCATTGAACTCGGGCTGGCTTTAGAGAAACTCAGTGGGAGCCGAGAAGTGGAGAAAAGAATCGAGTGGGTTTCACGCCTCCTCGGGATAGAGGATCTTCTCGACAAGCCTATAGGTATTTTGAGTGGAGGTCAGCAGCAGAAAATCTACTTGGCTAGAGCGCTGGCCCGGAAGCCTGAAGTTCTTTTCTTAGATGAGCCCTTTTCTAGTCTGGATAAAGAGTCTCGCGAACACTTAGCCTCAGTTTTGAGAAAATATGTCGATGAAAAGAAGGCTTCAGCTATTATCGTCAGCCACGATACTGGTCCTGTAGCGGAGTTAGTTGACTGCACGGTGATTATGGAGGAAGGTAGAGTTGTTAGAGTGGAGAGGCGGTAGATATGTTTGAATTAGCTGTAGCCGCGTCTATTGTGAGCGGCGCTCTCTGCGGTGTTCTCGGGTACTATGTCGAGAAATTTAAGATAACTACTTTGAGCTTTAGTGTAGCTCACGCCGCCTTAGCTGGAGCAGCGCTCGCGCTCGTCTTAGGACTAGATGCTACTTACTTGGCTTTAGTGTTTGCTGTAGTCTTCGCGCTAATTATGGGTGTTTTGTCGCCGAGGCTTGCTCATGAGCGAGAGCTAGTGAGCATGGGGTTCTTTTCGCTTTTTAATGCTTTAGCCATATTCATGATATATTTGTCTAACGTCTATGTGCTTTCGTCGGCTTCAATAGCCGTTGTTCTTTGGGGAAGTATTCTGGCTGTAACTAAGCCTAAGCTCATAGTGCTACTCGGCTCTGCTGCCCTGTTTTTAACTTATCTAGCTTTCTTTAAGCACCAAATAGACGCTATTCTCTTCGACAAAAAGCTGGCTGAAGCAGAGGGCGTTGACGTGTACTTCCACACTATAGTACTTCTGCTGTTTGTAGGGACTACTATTGCGCTCACACTTAAGCTCACTGGAGGTTTTCTTGTATTCGCTCTCCTCTATAATCCGGTGGCGTCTTCTATTAGGCTAGCTAGAAGCGCTAAACGCCAGCTAATACTGTCGCCTGTTCTAGGAGCTTGTTTTGCATTGCTGGGGCTTGCTGTAAGCTATGTTTTTGACTGGCCTGTCGGCGCGACTATTGCTCTTGTTTCCTCGCTTTCTCTATTTCTGTCACATTTAGCTAGAGCTGCTGCAAATAAGATGCTTTTGCTGAAAGTAGCTAGAATAGGAGCTGAGAGTCGAGAAAAATCTAAATCGAAGAGCGAGTAATGAATATTGAAGCCTCTATGGCCTTCCTAGATGAACTGAGGCGCCTGCTCTCGGGAAACACGTTGATAGTGTGCTTAGGCAATACTCTGAGAGGTGATGACGCGATAGGCATTCTTGTGGGGAGGCGTTTGCTTAAAGAAAAAATTGGCTGTAGAGTACTTGTCTATGAAGACGGCTTAGAGAACCATTTAGGTGAAATAGGGAGACTTAAGCCTTCTAAAATACTTGTAGTAGATGCAGTCGACGCGGGACTCGAGCCAGGTACTATTGTTCTAGCTAAAGCAGAAAATGCTTCACATATAGTTGTTTCAACTCACAAGCTTCCGCTAAGCCTCATGTATAAGTTTCTCCGAGATATCTATGGTGTTGAAGAAATGTGGGTTCTCGGAATACAAGTCGAGAGAACTGATTTCGGGGGAGAAGTGAGCAAGAAAATAAGGGAAGCTGGAAAAGCTGTAGTGGGGTTGATTAAGCGGGCTAAAAGAGAAACTATTGACTGAAGACTGTTCTGAAGTAGTAAAAGATATAGTTCTGAAAGCTACTGTTAATCGGTGAAAAATTGACTATCATCGAGGAACTAGCAAGCGCCTTAAAAAAGAGAAAGGCGAACGTTGTAGTAAAAGCAAGAGTCAAAGGAATGAGTGGAATTGAACACGAGGTAGACCTTCTCGTGCGTAATGGAGAGAAGTATGCCTTTGTTTTGTTAAATGAGTGTAGCTGCGAAAACTTTATTAAACAATTTGTTAAAACTGTTGATCTTCACGGGTATAAAAGCTACTTGCTTGTAGAGAGTAGCTGTGCAGAAAAACTTTTCGAGAGTATCAAGCCTAAAAGCACTATTATCTATACTGATGAAAAAGACTTACTAAGTAAAATATTGTCTTTAGTTGAATTAAAGCAGAGTTAGCTGTTCTACTCTTAAAGTCTTCCTTAAGTAATTGAGCACGCTGTCTCTGTCGCCTATATATGCTTTAAGTTTGTAGGCTACTGTCGAAGCATAGCATCCTCTAATTTCTTCTGCTGGTCTGAACTGGAGCTCTATTTCACCGAATTTCTCGGGCCCTCCTTCGGGCCCAGAGTTATATGACTGGACACAGCCTCTAGGTCCTTCTGGCCTATATTTTGCTACGTCGAGGCACTCTTCTTGGCTGAGTGGAGCGTCTCTAGTTTCGAGTATAAGACAGTACCACATGTCTTTTAGAGAAGACACATAAGCTATTGAAGCACATCCGGGCAGAGGGAGATCTTCTGGTTTTACTCCCAGTTTACATACGTAGTTTCCATCTATTTTGAAGAATACTGCCTCACCAGTAACTTTGATTCTGTTGCTGGGTATCGGCTTGAAGTAGTGTATTGGCTCAGCTCCTTCTTTAACGGGAACTACTACTGTGCCGGGCGGAACTACTTGAAGTAGTGCCCACAAGTTCACTTTAGTCGATATAGAGTTCTCAGTCAATAAAGTTTCCTTGACATAGACTACGACTTCTTCGCTTGCTTTTTCTAGAGAAAATTCTCTCCTAATAAAGCCTTTAAGAACTTCTCCCGTAAACATGTCTTTTAGCTCTATTTCCCCTTCAAGAACTGCTTTTTCTTTACTGTCAGCGAACTTGTAGTTATTCGGGTCTAGTGTCTTGGGACAAAACCACTCGCCGAAGACCTCTGGCTTTCTGTAGAAAAAGTTTCGTTCAGGAGAAATCCATACTCTTAAGCCGCCTATATTCCACTCATTTTCCTTAAGTATTTTGCTTAAAGCTGGGTTTACCCAAAGAAGGTTAGGGGAGCCCCCTATTTTCAGCGAGATTAATCTGGCTCCTCTCTCACATACAGTGACTTCAGCTTTATTTAATGAAAGTTTTTTGACTGAAGTATATTTCTCTAAAATCTCTAGACCCATAATTAAATAATAGTCTTAGAGTTTAAATAACCTTAAGGACTAGGGAAGAGGCTTTTTCTCTAAGAAAAAGAGCTTGTTCTTATTTCGCTCAATACTCATGAGCAGTCCTCTTTCAAGAAAGAACTCTGACAGATCTTCAACGATCTTGTCCCATGAAGGAACTTTTTCTTCATCTTTTACTGTCAGAGACAACTTTAGTTTAAATGTGTAGGGTTTTTCAAAGAGCTCTACGAGCTGCTTGTAGTCTTCTAAAGCATAGCTGTTTTCAGGCTTAAACTTCTTTCCCTCGATTAGCCACTTCGCGACTTCATATACTTCTCTTGCTTCTGAGAGCTTGCTAGGCTTTTTCTCTTTATTGAGAGACCATCTCCATAGAACATCTTTTATGTGCGTGACTGTTTTCTTAAACGGGTTTACTGTTGCCGCGTTCCAGCAGTGAGGTGTAGATATTTTTATTTTAAATGCTTTTACTGAAAGTACTTTGATTACAGCTGGCGGCTCGCTTCCTAGTTCAGCTTTAAGAGCATATCTGCCTTCACTATCGGGCTCAGTTATATCGGGTGGATAGTAGTGTAGCTCAAATTTGACTTTATTTTCATCTATTTCAGCTACTGCCTCTCCCTCAATATCCATAATAGAGTACTTCCATCCTTTCTCCTTTATTTCATTTAAGAAGCTTTTAATCTGAGGATGGAATTTTAGGACCTCTTTTTCGCTTAAACAAATATTGTCCTTAAATACTACTTTTATCAAATCATCCCCCAGTTAATTGTTCCTTACAGTATAGAAGGAGTCTCTTGGAGTACTTTATTTAACTACATAAATTTTCTAAATAACTTCAATCCCACTTTTATATTATCTACGTAATATCTTTTTTGCTTTGTGAAAAGAGATATAAGATATCTTTCATCATTCACTTTGATGGAGAAAAAGTATATTGGTGTTCTGAGGAGGATGGATGGTATATGGTGGCTTGTAGTTAAAGGACGAAAGTACACTCTACATGAGCTTATTAAGGATTTTGAGGAGAAGAAAGTTGAAATAACTATTAGGACTGTTAGAAGTTAATTAGTGTATAGAGGAAAAGATATATCTGGTAGGGGCACCAGTTACTGGTAGGGGCACCAGTCTTGATCTTTGACCCTAGACCAAAAACTAAGAGAAGCGACTTATTTGATAGAGAAGAAGAGCTAAGTAGATTTGAGGAGAGTATTTCCAGGAGAGACCCTCTAATTCTTTTACTTGGTCTAAGGAGGACTGGCAAGACATCGCTGCTTCTCACAGGGTTAAATGAACTTAAAGTAAACTATCTTCTTGTCGATTTAAGAGTTCTTGAAGAAAAGCTTCAGATTACTCGTAGAGATATAGCTTTTCTTCTCGAAAAAGCTGTAGTAGATTTTTTAAGAAGAACTAGTTTTAAGGAAAGAATTACTAAGTATCTTGAGAAAATAGAGGGGCTTCGAATAGCTGGTTTTGAAGTTAAAGTCGACTGGCGCACTAAGCCTTACTACTTTATATCAGATCTATTTCATGCATTGAATTCCTGGGCTGAGGACACTGGAGAATATGTTGTTGTAGCTTTTGATGAAGCTCAAGAACTCGCTAGAGCATATCGAGTAGGGTTTGATAGAATACTATCATATGTATATGATTACTTAAGAAATATTTCAATAGTTCTTACAGGATCTAAGATAGGTTTGTTGTATCGTTTTCTTAGAATAGGAGATCCCGAGGCACCTCTCTATGGTAGAGCCCGTCTTGAAGTAAAGTTAGACTACTTTAATAGAGAAATGTCTCTAGAGTTTTTAAGAAAAGGGTTTGAGGAGCAAGGTATAGCAGTAAGCGAAAATACTTTAGAGAAAGTAGTAGATGTACTCAATGGTGTTCCGGGGTGGCTTGCTCTTTACGGCTACTATGCTGTAAGATATAGTGTATCTAACGATGTCTTAGAGAGAGTTTTAAGAGAAGCTTCCGCAGTAGCTTTAAACGAACTTAAGCACTTTCTCGAATTACGCTACCAGGCTAGAAGTAGGTACCTCACCATATTGAAATATCTCGCTTCAGTAGAATATGCGGTTTGGTCTGAAATAAAGAGATATTTGGAGTCCAGAGAGGGAGTTGCTATAGACGATAAGACTTTCTCAAGACTTCTCAAAAATCTCGTCGATACAGGATTTGTCGAAAAAAGTAGTAAGGGCTATCGTATAGCGGACCCTGCACTTAAGTATAGTTTACGTGAAATAGTCTCTTAAAAAGGAGCTGAAGTTGAAAATCTACTTATTTTCTGCCTGAAGGCAGTGTAGAGTCTTTTGCAGTCTTCTTTGAGCCAGGGCGGTAGTAGTGGGTCGTTCAGCCAGCTTTCTGCCGCCTTAATTTGCTTTGCTGCATAATCTAGTCTGTTTTCTTTTAAGGCTATTTCTAGCTCTATTTCGGTTGCCTTTAAGTGAATTTCATATATTTCTTCGTGGTACCTTACTATAATGTCTTTATATATTTTAAATACTTCTTTGCTTCAGAGAGCTCTACTAGTTCATGTACTACTAGTAGCGGCTCTTTCAGTACTTCAGTTGAAGAAATATCAGTGTAAGGTGTTTCTGCTTCAAAATACTTTATTAGATCTTCAGCGCTCACGTTTGCAGGTAACTTGTATCCATGTTTTTCTGACAATTTTTCAACACTTATGACTGCTTTCTCAACTTCTTCTAGTGGAAGATGTGTAGACACACTCAAGTAGAAAACTCGAGACTATTATGTTTAGTTTCTCGAAGACCTTGGCGTCTTTAATAGTAAGGGTATTAGCCTCTCTTCAATTCTTATACCTAAAATAGTTAACATGGTTTGTTGAGGAAAACGCTACATAATAGTCTCGCGCTCTACATGGTTTGCGCGAGTTAACTTCTTATGTATAAAGCTGTTAGAAAACACATGCGCTTTACTTACTGCTCCCCGACGAAAATAGTTTTCGGGGAAGGAGTATTGGAAAAAATAGGCGAAGAGGCTAAAGTACTTGGAAATAAAGCGCTACTTGTTACAGGTAGAACTTTTGCTAGGAAATACGGCTATGTTAATAAAATATGTTCGTTGCTAAAAAGACATGGGGTAGAATGTATCGTTTTCAGCGAAGTCGAGCCTAACCCCTCTTATGAGACTGTGGAGAAAGGAGCCGAGGTTGCTCGAAGAGAAGAAGTAGATCTTGTCATAGGCTTTGGTGGAGGAAGCGCTATGGATGCTGCAAAAGCTATAGCTGTTTTAACAGCTAAAGGTGGTTCTGCAAAAGACTATATTTACCCTAAGATAATTGAAGAGGAAGTCTTGCCTATAATAACTGTTCCAACGACCTGTGGGACGGGAAGCGAGGTAACAAAATACTCTGTGCTAACGGATAGAAGCTCCAGGAGAAAAACAGTAATGGTTGGTCCCGGAATAATACCTAGAGTAGCTCTACTAGACCCAAGTGTACTCAAGCATCTTCCACCAAGCCTCACAGCCTACACTGCCTTTGATGCCTTTTCTCATGCTATTGAAGCATACTGGTCTAAGAGAAGTCAGCCTATATCGGATATATTAGCTATAGAGAGCATAGTTCTCATAGTGGAGAACCTTGTTAAAGCATATGAAGGAGACTACGCGGCTAAAGAAAAATTGTTTTTGGCTTCGATGCTAGCGGGCTTAGCTATTAACGCCGCTGGGACAACACTTGTACATGCTTTAGGATACCCACTTACCGTATACTACGACCTGCACCACGGTCTAGCTAACGGTCTTCTCCTGCCAGCTGCAATAGAATTTAACAGAGATGCTGTACCGGATAAGCTCAATCACTTAGTTAGGCGGCTTGGATTCAGCAGTATAGAAGACTTCATCAAAAAAGTCAAGGAACTGTTAGCAAAGACGGGAGTAAAAAAACTGAGAGATTACGGTATAACAGAAGATAAAATAGCTTTCCTAGCAGAAGAGGCTGTAACATACTCGAGGAACCTCACTAATAATCCGAGAGAAGTTTCTTTAAAAGACGCTAAACAAATATTCAGCAGAATATTCTAAGGGACCTCTTTGACCCCCTTTCGGCTCTAGGCCGGCTGGCCTTTCATTGCACCTAGGGGTCAGGCGGGTTACCCCTATTTGGGCTAGTGGGGTGTCTCCCTATCGGGTAAAGAACTTAATTTATTTTAGTTTATTTAAAGACTTTTTCTCAACCCATTTTTGCTCTTTAATCAAGTATATGTATGTCCTAGGATAATTAAGCAGTCTCTTCAATACTGCTCTATCCAAAGAAACACTAGTATTATTCCTCATTATGTTATATGCTGCACTTAAATCCGCGTTAAATTGTCCACATTTCTTGCACACTACTAGTCCCCTGTAAGGACGCTGAACCCTCTGACCACACACTGGGCAAACACTACTAGTATTCTCTTCACTCACCTCAACTACCTCAAGACCCCTGACTTCACACTGTCTTCTCAAAGAATCAATTATTTGACGCGGAGCGAAAAATCCTCTAAGCAGTTCTCGAGTACGCTTCGACACAACTTCTTCAACTAAGTCTTCTCTACTAACACA
>QMRV01000041.1 GCA_003649445.1 Thermoprotei archaeon
ACTGAGGCTGTTCACTTACAGTCAGTTAAAGTACCCAATAAAATATTAATTGGGCAAACAATAACAAGAGGACATGGAACAGGAGGAAACCCAAGTCTAGGAGAAGCAGCAATGAGAGACGATGTAAGCCGCATAATTAACTCAATCGGAGTTCCTAATGTAGTCATTGTTACTGGTGGTCTTGGTGGTGGTACAGCAAGCGGAGGAATACCAGTACTACTAGAAGAACTAAGAAACAGATTCCCAGACGCACTAAGAATAGCACTAGTGACTTTCCCTTTTGCCTTCGAGGGAGTGAACCGCATAGAGAACGCCAGGCTGGGTCTTTACGGAATTCTACAGCAGGCTGACTTAACTATAGTTAACTTAAACGATCTACTGTTGAAGAAAATAGGCGGCATTCCCGTTCAGTTCGCTTTTAAGTTCATGGACTCTATTCTTGTCAATACTCTAAAGTCGCTAATAGAGTTAATAACCAAGCCGAGCATAGTCAGCATAGGTTACGCTGACTTCGTTACAGCTGTAAGAGACATGGGCCTAGGAGTTGTAGGGCACGGAGTTGGACTTAAAGTAAATGTAGCTACTGAAAATGCTATTAAAAACAAGTTGCTAGACGCTGAGCTAAAAGACGCAGAAGCAGCTCTTCTCTACGTAGTTTCTTCACCTAAAACAACATTAGAAGAAGCTAGTGAAGGACCTAGAATAATTACAGAGAGGTATGGTATAGAAAGAGTATTCTGGGGACTAAGACTAGACGAGAGAGTAGAGTATCCTAAAGTAATGTTTATTGCAGCTGGCATAACATCTCCGACAATTAGAAGCCTTGTAGGAGAAGTGGCATAATGGTGACTCTATGGATCCAATAGAGGCTTTCGAAGCTGGAAGATATATTCAAGCAGCATACTATTCTTGCTTAGAAAACAAAAATGTTTACGTAATCTTAGAGAATCTTAAAGGACTCTTAGAGACCTTAGATGAAGAAGAATTCGGTGATATACGGAAACACATTAGTGACTGGATACAGTTTTTAAACAAGTATTATAAGCTCTATGAGCCTATAAAAGATCCTGAAGACCGAAATGCTTTAGTCGAAGATATTAAGGACTGGATAAACATAATTAAAGAGAGGCTCTTAAGATAATTTCATATACCTGTTTGCAAGTTGAATACTGTTAAATTCCTCCTCTTTTTATCAAGATAATAGTTTACTCGGAAACCAGCTATGACTTCTTCACACCGTGTTTCTTCTCTTAGCGAAGCTTTGCTTAGAGTATATAGTATTTTTTGCTGAGTATAATAGTCTAGTTTTTCTATCTGCCTAAGAGATTTGGGTGTGAAGTATATAGAGTATTTCATATTCTCAGTAATTCCTGTCAATTAATATATTAGAAGCAAATAGCGAGAAAACGAGATATTACTTAGGAAATATCGAGGTGTCTTTAGACTATTTCCGAGATAAGGTAGGCTATTAGCCCTAAAATACCTCCTAGGAGCACTAGAAATGCTCCAGTGCCGCCTTTAAGGAACATCATTACGGCGCCCATGATTATGAGTATTATACTATTGTCTCTCACAGCGTAGCCTCCTACGCGTAAACTATTGGAGGCCTTTAAGCTGACTATACTAAGAATGAGCATTATTAAGTCATAGACAAGTAGCTCTACATTAATGTAGGCCAGTGAAAATGACCCTATTTTCGTTAAAATGCCTATTAGCGATAGAAGCGTTGAAATAAAGCAGAGTGCTGAGCCGATAATACCTATTACTCCAGCTACTACATAGAGTATGTTTAGTCTCATTATCTCCATATCTTTCTATACAGTGTACTTATTACCTTTTTGTCTAATCGATGTTTCGTTAGACATAGTACAAGGCAATATTAACGACTAGAATGCATAGTACTCGTTTATCTAAGGCCTTGACGGAACAATTGGGGCGCATTTATTAATGCATTTAAATTTTTCTGGAGAAAAGTAAGCACTATCCTTAAATTTGGGCAAAGAGAAAATATTATGAAATGAACTTAGATAAAGAAGACCTTGACATTCTGGAGTACTATAAGTCATATGGCGTCCTGCGCAGACAAGTTGAGATACTAAAGTTGGAACTGAAGGGATTGACTAATGAAAGAGAGAGATTGAAGAACGAGATACTAAGTCTTCTAGATAGAGTAGAAACTTTGCGGAGAGAAGTTGATGAATTAGAAGATATGAGAAGAGAACTAATTGAGGAAATAAAAAGACTTGAAGAAGAAAAAGAGAAGCTCTCTAGGGAACTTCAAATAATGAGGACTGCTGGAATATCTGTTTCAAAAAGCTACGAAGATAGTTTGGCCCTAACAAAGGCTCTACAGGAACTACTATTAGGTAAGAGGGAAGAAGTAGAAAGAAAGCCAGAGGAACTAGAGAAGCCTGAAGAAAAAGTTACTGAAAAGCCGTCGGCTGGTGAAAAGCCAGCAGTTAAAGTAGAAGAAGAGAAAAAAGTGCAGCCGCCTAAACCTAAAGAAAAGAAGGAAGTTGCTAAAAAGCCCCCTAAGAGTGTTTTAGCTTCTCTACTCGACGAAAACATGAAGAAAATACTTAAAGCTCTATCTGGCAGCCAGGAAGTAGTCTTTAAAGACTTAGTGTCTCAAACAAATCTTCCTGGAGCTTCAGTGAGAAGCTTAGTAGCTATCCTATGGGGATATAATCTCGTTGAAATGAAGACTGAGGAAGATGAAAGCGGCAAAATAGTAGTAAAGTATATTCTTACAGATAAAGGAAAGAAGATTTTAGAGGAAATAGCTGAAAGCTAAGTTTTATATAGTCAGAAACTAAAAATTGTTTAATAAATAGCATGCTAGCCTAACTCAAAATATATAATGAGACTACACCATTATATGTTTATGCAATTTCAGTACCTCGTCACACTGATCAAGTTCCTCAAAATGGTACTGAGCTCACTAGCAATAATAATAGGTTTAGGGGTAGCCGTAGCAACAGTGCTTTCAATAATAATTTTGTTCAAGTTTCCGCCGGAAGGGCTCGCTATTACTACTACTGAAAGAGTTTTCTTTAGAATAGGAGTGAAGAAAAAGGAGTTCTTGAAACATTTGCAGGAAGAGATTGCTAGACGGAACTTTAATTTCATTAAAGCTCCTCGCTCAGAACTAGACTTTGAGTACTCAGATAGCTTTAACAAAGCCTACATTTATACAGATATAGTCGGAGACCACTTGAGATACGGTTTTCGCATATACATGAAGAAGCCTATAGCAATACTGATACTTTTCTTGACAGCCTTAGGCCTAGTGATACCTGGAATAATAGTTTTCCTTTTCTGGCTAGCTAAATATAATTCACTAAAAGAAGCACTGCTTTCAGCAGGAGAAAACGCCTACATACTGGTGAGAGGCGAGGAAGCATGAAACACAGTGATTTAAGTAAAGTACCTTATCCTGAAGCAGAGAAGTACTTTAGCTACAATGATATAGTAGTCCTACCTGTCGGCTCAACTGAGCAACATGGTAAGCACAATCCTCTTGGAACAGACTACTTAATAGCCTATAAACTAGCGCTAGAGGCTGCTAAACAAACGGGAGTAGCTACGCTACCGCCAGTACCTTTCGGCGTAAGCAGTCATCATAGACATTTCCTTGGAACAATTTACGTCAGCGAAGAATCTTTCAGAAACTACATAAAAGACATATGTTTGTCTCTAAAGGAGCATGGAGTCCGAAAAATAATAATTGTCAATGGACACGGCGGCAATCTAGCTAGTTTACTAGAAGTAGCCCGTAAGCTCAAGCAGCAAGGTCTACTTATCGTAGTTTTTCAGTGGTGGAATTTAAGGGAATTATCCGAGTACTTTAAGCCTGAAGAAAGAGGGCACGCCGCGGCAATGGAGACATCTCTTATAGCTTTTCTCTACCCTGACTTAGTGGACTTAACTAAAACTTGTGACGAAGAACCCCGAGAAGTCTTTAAGGGGCTTCCCGTATACTACCCTGGAGACACTAAAGAATACACGGACAGTGGCGTTTTTGGAGTATCGTCTACAGCAAGTAGTGAAAGAGGAAAAATTGTATTTGAAATAGCTGTAAAAAAACTTATTGAAATAATAGAAGTTCTAAAGAAAATTAATGTGAAAGACATTTGTTCAAAGGCATAGCTTTTTAAGCCCTCCAATAAATATTTATCACGTGAAAACAACCAAAGCTACTATTTTAGCAATATTATTGGTATTAGCTATCATAATCGTGGGAGTTAGCACCCAGCCTCTTTATTCTCGAATAATAACTGAAAATGAATACTGTATATGCTTGCTCTACAACGAAGAAGCAGTACTCAACCAACCATTTAGACTGATTTTCGAGTTCTGTGCTTACAGAAACATGTCAGTGCACTATCTCAGATTAAAAGTGTGGCTTGTTGAAGTATGCGGAAACTACTACTTACTTCATTCAAGCACTATTCTTGAAAACACGTGTGTTGAAGAAAATACTTATATTGAAAAAGTAATAGTATTTAATGTAGCTATTTCACAGCCACCTAAAGACCCTATTCTCCTATTTGAAGTATACTTCGAGTATAGTCACGAAAACGGAACTTACACTGTAAAGAAGTCTGTTGGAGCAATACCTGTAAGAAGTATCAGTTACAGTGTTTTAGTCTCAAAAAATGAACAACTTAAACAGGAAAATAGTGAGCTTAAAGAAGAATTAAATGAAATTAAATCTGAGTACAGCGGATTGAAAGCAAATTACAGTAGTCTACTTCAAAGGTATTCTGAGCTCCAGTCTAGATACGATCTTCTTTTCAAAAAGTATATTAATGTAACTAGTGAATTAATTAAAATAAAAACATTGTATTCGAATTTATTAAAACACTTAAGCAATGTTTCGGAAAACTATGAAGAGCTACAGCAGCAACACTATAAAGTGCTAGATATTCTCGAAGACTACAAAGCTAAATACAACAGCCTTAAAAATGAGTATAACAAGTTACTAGATAAGTACAATAAGCTTTACGAGGAACACCTTTATCTACAGCAAGAATACCTTAAATTAATGTACCTAGTTGTAGCTCTAGCAGGAGTATGCGCTGTTTTAGTAGTTCTTCTAGTACACTATAGAAGAAAAGCGAAAACAGTAAATCTGCCTCCTCCCCCGCCTCCTCCACCTCCTTCAAGCTGACTGGGGCTCACAGAACTTTTAAGCAGACTTTACTAGCATACCTGTAAGTGCAAGCTATTATCTTTAATACACTAACTTCAAGTTACAGTATAATTGTAAAGTATTTTGGGGGGTAAAAGCTATTCTGGTTTAAGTGCTTCGAGAACTTCTTTCCATAACTTTAAGGTTTCTAAAGCTTCTTTTTCATCTATTTTAGAAATAGCTGCTCCAGCGTGCACAATAACGTATTCTCCGGGCTTAACGTCAGGTACTAGGAGAATATCTACTTCACGCTTAATTCCACCGTAATCAACTATGGCTGTTCTTCCGTGTACTTCAAGCACTCTAGCCGGAACACCTAAACACACTAGTAGTAGACTTAAACATAGTCTAATAAGCTTAACTTAAATCACTCTACTTAAAGCGCTCTGTTTTTTGTCTGAGTATTCTCTAGCCCAATAAGGTGATTTCAGGTACTTATAGGCGCTTTCGGCAGCGATTACTCCTTGTGTAACAGCTGTTACTATTTTCATTACTCCGCCTAGTCCTCCTGTAACGTCGCCGCATGCGAAAACATCTTCAATATTTGTTCGGCACCACTCGTCTACAATAATAAATCCTTTATCATCTGTTTTAACTCCGAGTTATTTGAATATCTTGGAGTTGGGCACAAAGCCTATGCAGTATATTAGAATATCTACTGTTTTTGTGAAAACTTCGTCTCTGTGTTTTTAGCTCGAGTACAAGATTGTTTTCGTTACTTAAGTATACATTCTTGACTTCGGTTTCGAGCAGAACTCTGACTCCTGTTTCGCGTAATTCTTCTTGAAGATCTTCGTCTCCTCTGAGTTCGCTTCTTCTATGAATTAAGTAGACTTTTTTAGAGCTCTTTTTCTGAATAATTTAACATAATACTCGAAAATATTGTTTGACGCTTTAATATATACGAGTTTGTTTTTAGATGGAGCCTTAATGTATTTTTCACCATTCTTTTCGGCGAAAAAAGAGCAGTATTGTATCATACATATCATAGGCTTTAAGTGCCCGTGAACTAAACACCCCTTTTCAACATCATATAGAACGCATCTACCTCGAGGCCCGACATCTAGCCTATATATTCTCAGCTTTCCTATGTACTCTGCCTCGACTTCTACTGAAGGTAAGAACGCTTCAGTATAGTTTTTAATAAGCCTGTATTCGTGTTCAAATGCAAATGCTCCTGAGTTTTCTACACAACATAGGCCGCAGTTAACGCATAACATTTTGTATGCTTTTTCCAAGTCGCTACGAGAAGCTTTCATGAAAGCTCTTTTGTCAGTACGGTCTATTGGAAGATTAAAAAGAGGTAAAATAGTTTTCCCGGGAACGTAGTACGTGCCACAGTAGTATTTTTTCAGACGGCTTGCTTTGTAGAGCAGGAAATAGTTCCATGCAGCTTTTCCAGGAGGCTTCAGAAAATAGTACATATTTTTTCTTCGAACAGGGCCTAAAATTTTTAATTACGTATTATTCAAGCTCTCTGTGCAAATAGAGCTCATAGTCTCTGTGTTTACAGCAGTATTCCTAGCTGAACTCGGAGACAAAACTCAGATAACAGTAGCATGCATTGCTGCCCGCGGAGGAAGCGTCTTTAAAGTATTTTTCTGTTCACTTGCAGGACTAGCAGCAATTACAGTAATCAATTTAATTATAGGAGCAGGCTTAAGGTACCTTATTCCCATATATATAGTTAAAGTAGCTTCAGCTATACTCTTCATAGTTCTCGGAGTATTCTCAATACTTAAAAGAGAAGACAGAGAAAAGAGTGAGGAATGTAAGTCAGCGGAAGGAATCTATGCACTGCTTCTAGTGGCATTAATGGAGTTTGGAGACAAGACGCAGCTAGCAGTAGTTTCTCTTTCGGCATCGACAGGAAAATATCTTGAAGTCTTCACTGGAGCAATACTAGCATTTGCTCTGTCCTGTCTAATAGCGTCACTAATAGGGGGATCTCTAAGGAAAATAACTAAGTATGAAAGAGCTATAAAAGTAGCTTCAGGAATAGTATTTATCATAATTGGTGTTGTAATGCTCATAGAAGCCTTAGGTTTTATCTAGTGCAGTAGTACTCTAAAATTGTGGAAGAAGTTTTCGAAGTACTAGGCCAAATAGTTCTCTTAGATTTAAATACTAGAAAAACTCCGAGAATACTCTATAGCGCCTTAAGAGAGAAATATCGCCGGCCTATGATAATGAAGGCATCGTTAACACTATTTAATGCTATTAAAGAAAATAAGACAGTGTTTATTTCTACAGGATTTATTATGCCTAAAGTATATGCACAAGAAACAGATGGTCCTCTCGGAGCAGTAGTACTTGCCCGCGCACTTACAAATTTAGGCATAGATACAATACTGTTAACCGAGCCTCAGAACACGGAATTGCTTAAAGAACTTCTTCTAACAGTAGATACTTCAGGCAGATACAAGGTACTTGAGTTTCCTACCGATCCTAATGAAGCAAATATCAGAGCCGAAGAACTCTTAAAAAGCTATAATCCTTCAGCGCTGATCTTTATAGAGAAAGTTGGGGCAAACTATAAAGGAGAATACCACACTATGGGCGGCATTAATGTTACCGGCCTCCATGCTAAAGTAGATATTCTTGCTAAAAAGGCACTTGCCGAGAAAAAGACTGTGATAGGGATAGGTGATGGAGGAAATGAAGTGGGTATGGGGGTTCTTGAAGAAATTATTCGAGAAAAAGTGCCATATGGTAGAGTATGTAGGTGTCCCTGTAAGGGGGGAATAGCGTGCCATACTTCTTGCACAGCACTAGTGGTCTCAACTACATCGAACTGGGGAGCATATGCTCTAGTATCAGGTTTATCGTTACTCTCACATAGCCTACTTCTGCACACACCTCTACAGGAAGAAGAACTACTAAAGAAAGCAGTTGAACTGGGATGTGTTGACGGAGTGCTTTTAAAGAAGTCTCTCTCAGTAGACTCTATTCCACTCAAAGAAAACTCGGCAGTAGTCGAGCTTCTAAACAGTTTTACTCAAAGAAATATCAGTGACTAATATATGCGAAGAGCTCTCTTTCTGTAAGCCAGTTAACTTCATCAATTTTTACACCTAAGTTTTCTACTCTAGCTTTATGCCACTCCAAGTTTCCTATTTCAGTTAGCTTGTGTGCATCAGAAGTAGGAGTAAGCTTAACTCCCTTCTTTAAGCAGAGTGAGAGAAAATAGTCATTAGGATCTTTATGGTGGTAGTTTATTTCTACAGCAATACCGTTTTCTTTGAAAACATCAATTACTTCTAAACAGTATTCAAGAGGAGGCGTTAGCTTAAACCAACCTATATCAGTTGGATGAGCTATTACTAAAGCAAAGCCTCCTTCAGCAACAGCTATTAACGTCTTTTTCCACCACAAGTAAAGCTGATCTAAGCTTACGCCGGAAGGCTTCTTGTGGATGGCTGCTACAATGACATCAAATTTTCTTAAAATCTCTCTTTTAACAACAGGATTACCGTTAAAGTCGACATCTACTTCCATGCCAGATAATACTTCAACATTATCAGTTTTTAAGGAAGATAGCTCTTCAAAGTACTTGTTAATCCACTTAGGCTCACTTACAGATCCGTGGTCAGTAAATGCTATTACTCTAAGTCCTTTAGCTGCTGCTACTTCGATATTCTTTTTCATTGAAACATCAATGCCGCAAGGAGAGTAGCTAGTGTGTTGATGGAGATCGGTTAAAGGCAACACAGTAGCCGAAAACACTAGGATAAATATTTAACTAACTCTACATCAGCCGAAGCTGATATCCACATCTATCGGCCGTTCCCGTGTTCATCATTAGCTATGAAATATTTACTAAGGCCTGATATTAGTTTTTCTCTTCAGTATTTCGAGCATTTCTCTACCGTTGTCGAGCATATCATGATTATTGTTGAAAAACACGTATACTTTTCTAGGATTTAGCTTAAGGACTTCGTCTGCTAGCTCGACAAGTTCATCTGCTGTATATCTGTGCGAATACCAGCTTGTTCGTCCGTGGACTCTTAAGTAAACTATGCCGTTGGTTTCAACAAACCACTTGAATTCAGGCGCGTCTACAGATACAAAAGTTAATCCTAGTTTTTTGAATGCTTTTAAGTATTCTTCACTTATCCACGCAGGATCTCTTATTTCGAGAGCAAATTTCTCACCTAGATTCACTTCATAGAACATTTTCTCTATTTTTTCTAAATTATTTTGACTAGGCCTGAAGCTAGGAGGCATTTGGAAAAGATAGAAGTCTATATAGTCTTCTAGAGGTTTGAAAAGTCTTTGAAACTTATGCCATATTGCGTAAGATTTTTCGCTAAGTCTATACACATGGGTAATTATTCTATTTACTTTAATTGCCCACCTTATATTTCCTCGAGTTTTCTTAGCCCATGAATAAATCATGCGCAGTCTAGGAAAGCTATAAAAACTCATATTCAGTTCAACAGCATTTAAGCCTGAGCGTGTAGAGTACCAAGCGAAACCATCGGGATTCCAAGAGTAAGACCACCCCGATGTCCCTACGTACACTTCCATACAAAATATTGTAGTTTTTGTCTTAGAAAAAGTTGCCTCTGCTGTTTTCTATATTTAATGGGAAATTCACGCTACTCTAGTCATCTTTATTAAATAGTTTTTATCAATATTTATGTGGAGATAGGTTCTTGGGTTATTGAAAAACCTACCGGTTCCGGTAGTACTGCTATTGTGTATGAAGCTCATTTACGAGAGAACCCGAATATCAAAGCTGCGCTCCAAGTTTTTAAAAAAGAATTAGAAAATAGGCTTGGCGGAGTTTTCGTAAGAGAAATCTCTGCTATAAGTAGACTGAACCACTCGAATATCGTTAAAGTTCTCGACTGGGAGAACATCACCTTATTTTATTGCATATGAGCTCTTAGACGAAACTTTAGAAAATAGGGTTTGTAAAAATATATTGAGTTTTAAAGAAGGCATGAATATATGGTTTAGTGTAGCTAATGCTATTGCTTAGCGTACCTTGCCCAGACTGCGGAGGAAGTATTTTCTGGGATCCCTATAAGGGCGCATGGTATTGTCCTAAGTGTAGAAAATACTATACAGTCGAAGAATTGATAAACTTTCTATTGTCTAAATATGGCCTCTACTAAGTGCTGATACCTAGAGGGTCTTCGTGTACAAGGAGAAAAATTTAATTATGGGGTGCTTGTAGGTTATTTTGCCCCGGTGGTGTAGCCCGGTCAAACATTCCGGCCTTTCGAGCCTCTGCGGAGAGAGAAGGCCTCCTCCATAGCCGGAGAACCCGGGTTCAAAACTCGGAGGACACACACCCTCCGAGGGAAAATCCCGGCCGGGGCACCATAGCTCTGTTTTCTAGAACAAAGGTCTTTACGATAAGACTTTTATTTCTCAAAGGTAATTTAGCTTGAGGCTTATGCCTACGATGAGAGATGTTAAAATATATGGCGGGCTGGGAGCATTACTGTCTTTGCTCTCATTTGTTCCTCACATAGGAATAGTGCTATCGATAGCGGGGCTTGTACTAATACTCATTGCCATAAAGTACCTTTCAGACATGGTTAATGAGCCTCAACTGTTTAAAAACATGATCATAGCTATGGTAGCATACATAGTCGGCATAGTAATATTTTTCTTAGTAGTTTTCGGGACACTACTAAGTGCTATATTCTCGGCGCCACATACACCTAAAGTTAGCTGGCTTCCAGTGCTTCTTGGAGTAATTTCCGGTCTAGTTGTTTTATGGTTAGCATGTATAGTAGGAGGAGTATTCATCAAAAGAACCTACGATAGAGTTGCAGAAATAACCGGTATTGACTTATTCAAGACTACAGGCCTTCTCTACTTAATTGGATCGGCTCTACTAATAGTGATTATAGGCGGAATAATACTGCTAGTGGCTAAAGTACTTGAAGCAGTATCTTTCTTCTCAATAAAAGAAGAATCACCGGCTTCTCCTCAGCCTCCTCCTCCACCACCGCCAGTGAGCTGAAATAACTAAAAATAAATAAAATTATTTTAAATGTGGTCTTGTTCTTTACCACCAAATAATTATCGTGTACTCTATTGTTACTTCGGAGTTAGGTGGTACTTCTACTCTGAACTCGAAAGTATGGGCGTCTACTTTAGTGTAACTATGTGTTGTGTCAACTATTTCCCAGCTACCATATGCGTGTTCTATAACTTTCACAGAAACAGCCTTATTGCCGTGATTTTTGAGCACTATTCTGTACTTGTATCTGAAGCTGCTTTCACTTATTTTTCTCGATTCAAGCATTTTTCTTGAAACTGTTATGTCGTATGCTACGCCTACAACTACTCTTACTGTAGAGTTTACAGGCTTGTTCTCTATTCTGTCTTCGCCTATAAAGACTATCCCGCTTTCAGTATTCTTATATACTCTGATAATGCCTTTAGGCAAAGGTACTCCAAGATTATTTGTCTTAGTATTATTGAATGATATTGCTACGTAGACTTTAGGTCCTTTTCTCACATAGTCGACGAAGTATTCTTTAATGCAGCTTACGTTCTTGGCGGTAATAAAGGATATTTGTTTAGCTTCATTGTTCTTTAAGTCAATCCTTCTATTTAGCTTAAAGATGTGGTACTCGAATAATTTTTCTTCAGAAAACTGTGATAGAGGAGATGGAATGCCTCCAGCTTCATAGTAGGTTTTGCTTAGAGGCCTTATGTACGTTTCACCAGATACTATTTGCACTTCTCCTGCAAGAAGACTCAGCCCTACATTTTCAAAATCTATTCCAGCGTTGTTAACTATTCTAGCCCAGCCAGCAAGTTCTTCTATTTGTTTTTCATCGCTACTTACGATTATAGCGTAGTAAGGTGTCCATGAAATGCCTTTAGCTAAATATATGAGCTCAAGCAAATATGTTCCTGGTTCTTCTGCCTCAAGTACTACCTTAAGAGATGGTCTAAGAGTATATTCTGATATATTTGTTTGAAGTACAATGTACTTAGCCTTATACGTAAAAACTATTTCTGGCTTTCCATTGATGTCTAAAACAAGTGTATTATGGTCATATGATAGTAATATGCCTTCAATAGTTTCATTATCTATCTTAACTTTAATTTTCTTTCCAATAGATCTTGCTAAGAGTTTCTGATAATTGACTAAATCGTAATCATAGCTTTGTTCAAGCACTTTGACTGACGAATTTAAGCTTTTAACAACTATACTAGTTGCGTCGATTTGACTCGGTATATCAGATATTATTATTTCGTTTAGTCCTTTATTTAGTTTAACTGTTCTTATTTCTTTTATTAAGGCTATGCCTTGGGTGTATACTACAAGGTCTCTTGATACAAGAGACTTACTGCTTGTAGTTAAGTGGAGCGCATAGAGAGTACTTGAAAGTACTACTAAAGCCGCTAAAACTAGGATTATGCCTTTTTTAATCATCGTTTAAAGTAAGAGTAAAAGAGTGATAAATCTACACTTTAGTACGCTCGTGTTTTAAGAAATTGAACGCGTATGAAAAAATAAATTCCTGTACAAGATACTATTTTTACATGCTAAGAAAACTCGTGCTCAGTTTAATAGGTGCTGTTCTCCTATTTCTCGGAGTAGTCTTTATTATAGCTTCGGCTGCACCTGGTAAAGTGTACCGCCTTCCAATAGGAGTATTGCTTACAGTAGTCAGCTTAGCTTTATTTTACTTAGCATTTAAGCCGAGGCCGAGAATATACGAGGTTAAGGTAACGTGGAGTCCCGGAGGTAAGCTATCTGTAGAAGAATTTAGGTGCCCTAAGTGCGGGGCAGATCTCCCTCCGCCGAAGCCTGGACAAGAGTATATTGAGTGCCCCTACTGTGGAGCCACTATAAAAATAGTAGAAGAGCCATTATGGTGAAAACTGCTTTATTTCGAGAGGACAGCCGCCGCCACATACGTGGAAATGCGGGCATTTTCTGCATTTTTGAGGCGCGTATTCTCGGTTCCTTAGTTTGATGCACAGTTCATTAAACCATATTTTATCCCATTTGTCTTTAAGAATATTTCCTAGAGGTACGAAGTAGCTTTGACAAGGTATAACTGTGCCGTCAGGCTCTATTGCGAGCGTGAGTAGAGCGGCTGAACAAGTCTTAATACCTAAGTCTAATTCAAGCGGATTTAGCTCACAGTATCTTGTGACACCGTACCAAGTGAACTTCATTCCGTAATCTTCTGCAAGCTCCTTTACCTTGGCTAAGACTTCTTTAACTTCGTTAAGCGGAGGTTCAAGGTCTTTAACAAGCCTTAGTGCTTTACCAGAATATATCAGTTTATTTATAGAAATATTTTCTACTCCAAGTTCGCTCAGGAAAACAACCCATTTCTTTACATGCCTTATATTGAGTTTAGTTAAAGTCATATTGACGTCGAGGTAGACATTTTCCTTCACAGTGTTTTTAATACCTTCGACAGTCTCTTTCCAGCTTCCTTTAACTCCTGTAATCTTATCATGTACTTCGGGATCTGGCGACTCTAAAGTTATTTGAATGCTGTCAAGGCCTGCTTCTACTAATTTGTGCAGGTACTGTGCATTAGAAAGTCTTCTTCCATTAGTTACTAGCCCTGTTACTAGGCCTTTTTTCTGAGCATAAGCTATGAGCTCTTTTAAATCAGGTCTTAGAGTAGGTTCTCCTCCAGTGAATGAGACATAAGGGACTCCTACGTTGAACAGCTTATCGATTACTTTAGTCCATTGCTTTGTGGAGAGTTCTTTAGTAGAGGTTTTTCTAGGCGAAGAAGAGTAGCAGTGAATACATGCGTTATTGCAGTCATAGGTTAATGCGAGGTCAACTCTGTATGGAGCCGAGGGCTTGAAGTTAAATGGATCTACTCTATGAAAACCTAAGCTAGAAATAGGACATACCTTACTGAACGCTAAGCTAAGTATTTTATTTATAACGTCTCTGTAATCTTGTTCAGCTTCCTCGAGGGTAACGTTTTTGAATTTTCTTCGAGCGCGTTTAGCGGCTTCTTCTGGAGAAGCTCCTTTAAACATTTGCTCTACGTAAAATGCTGCAGTTTTGTTTAAGTAGATTACTTTAGACGCGTTTATTACGAGGACTCCTGTTCTATCGGGATTGAGCCTTAAGTGCATATGTAGTCCTGTTTTTTCATCTATATGTGACAGGAACCTAGTTTTCTTGACCATGTTTTCACCCAGCTCCTCCGCTAGCACAAGCGCAGGCGCATGAGACGCAAGCGCATACACAGGCGCATGAAACGCACGCACAGACACACCCTATGCTCTCGTAGGAGCGAGAATCTGTTGAGCGAGAAGCCTCTCTGTTCTCGCCTTCAACTACTTCAGCTATTTTCTCTGAAATCTCTTCTATCTTAGAGGATATTTGAGAAGCTGTTTTCTCTAAAGTACTTGCTATACTGTCAGCTACTTCAAATATATTGATTTCCTTAGCTGGAGTAGTTCGAACTGTTGAAGTGGGTAAGTTGTGCCAATACCACCACCAATAAGTATCCCAGTAAGGGTCGTAGCTTATGGTCGCTTTCGGCAAGCGCTTTACTTTCTTATTAAAGTCTTCATCTACTAGAAGCCACTCCAAGTTTTCTGCGAGTGCTCTAAACTTTTCTTCAGGAATACCTGCTTCCTCAACCATTTTCCAAGCTCTCTGAACTATACTTTCATAGTACTCTACGGTTTCTTTGACGCAGTATCCTCTCATCTTTGCTCGCAGTACTCTGTCAAGGGTCTTAAAGACATTTACTAGTTGCTGAGGGTCTATTTCGCCGTTTTCTTGTACAGCATCGACAAATGCTTTTTCATAGCTCCGCATTAGGTGGTATTTTTCGCGGAAAACATATATTCTAAGAGGGTCGAAACTAATGACCTTAGCGTAGCCTTTCTTTATCATACCGAAAAGTATCATTGCCAGTATACGTCCGTAGTCTCTTCTTCGTCTATATTTCATTATCAAGTACGCTGCCTCAACAGCAGTGAGCCCTTTCCGAGGGCCTAGAGCCTCGATCATAAGAGCTGGTTTCACGTATTCTTCTTTCTTAAATACTGCAGCAAAAGACACTATGAAAATCAGCCCCACAAAGACTATTACGAAAAGCATTATTGCTATGGATAATATATCTTCTAAAGGATTTTCTTCGGACAACGATACATAGTGTTCGACGTATTTTTTAGGAAAAGAAACACCCACTGACAATTTGTAGTCAGCGGGCAGATTCTTCTTTTCCCAGTAAAGCGCTATTCTATTGCCTTCTAGAAAAATATTACTGTAAGGAGGAGAGCACTTAAACTCATTTTTCTTCACTCCCTCAGGCAAAACTATTTCAACTTTAAGGTCACCTATTCCCGAAAAGTACTTGGAGTCCCACCAGCATGGAATAAAGAGTAAGCCCACGTTACCTGGGTTTGTTTTATCTTCGTAAATGAAGCTATTTAACTCTACGTAAAGTATAAAGGTTTTTTCTTCGCCCGGGTAAATAGGTTTACTTACGTAAAGTACAACATAGTATGCTCTGGACTCACGGTCGACTATCTTTTTGTAGCTAAGTTTAGCTCCTGTCTCAAGTTCGCGGGCAGAAATTACTGTAAAGTCTGGACACGGCATTCCTATTGAAACATATTTCTCGATAACTCCTTTCTCTACTCTGATGGTGACATTATACAGTAATAGTACTTTGCCGCTTTTTTCGATTGATAGTTTGCACCACTCCTTTTTAACATAAAACAGTTTTTCTTGACACAGTACAGGCGCTATAAGGACTAGTATTAATAAAACTAAGAAAATGTTTTTCATTTTCTCGTACTTCTAAATGTTTTTAGAGAAAATATTTGTTTCTGAGCAGTCATTGACGATATATGTCATTAGTATAATATATTGCGAAATGCTGTATCTTTTATGAGACATAAAAGAGGAATCATTAACCCAGAGCTAAAACTCAACATGAGAGAACGTTTTCTCAGAGTCTTCCAGTATAAGGAAGTAGATCATGTCCCTGACGTGGAATTTGGCTACTGGGAAGATACTCTAGTGAAATGGCATAAAGAGGGACTGCCTGAATATGTTGTAGACAATGATACTGCAGACAAATACTTTGGATTTGAAGCATGGTATAGCTACAAAGTGCCCGTAGTAATACCGTTCAAGGAGTTTGAGCAAAAAATATTCTATGAAGACGAAAAAGTAGTAGTCGTAAGAGAGCCCGATGGAGTAATATGTAAGAAATTTAAGAAGGGTAAAGGCTGTAGTATACCGCAGTATATAGAGTTTCCTGTAAAAGACTGGGACACGTGGGAGGAGTATAAAGCGAGATACGATTTAGACGGAATAAGGCTTCCTGACAACATAGATGAGTTAAAAGAAAAGTGGAAAAACAGAGACTATCCGCTAGGAGTAAATGCTGGAGGATACTTTGGTTGGGCTAGAGGCTTAATGGGGCTCCAGACTCTTCTTAAAACATTCTACAGAGACCCAGACCTCATTAGAGACATGTTTCGATTCAGAACAGAAATGATGCTTAAAGCAGTAAGTCTAGCATTAAAAGTAGCCAAAATAGACTACGCCCACTGGTGGGAAGACATGTGCTATAATAAAGGACCGATGCTATCTCCGAGGCTGTTTAAAGAATTCATGGTTCCAGAGTACAAGAAGATAACATCTTATCTGAAAGATCACGGAGTATGGCTAAATATACTTGATTCTGACGGAAACATCAATGATCTCGTACCACTATGGCTCGAAGCAGACATAAACTGTCTATTTCCTTTAGAAAGAAGAGCCGGAGTAGACCCTGTTGAGTTAAGAGAGAAACATGGGAAAAAACTTCTGTTAATGGGAGGTATAGATAAGTTCGCGCTAATAGAAGGTTTCAAGGCAATAGACAAAGAGCTTGAAAGAGTAAAAGATCTTGTTGAGGAAGGAGGCTATATTCCTCACGTAGATCACAGGGTGCCGCCCGATGTCTCTTATAAAAACTATCTCTACTATTTGGAGAAAAAGAGAAAACTTATTGGACTGACATAAGTAATATATTAGTGTATACGTTTTAGCGAAAGTGCTTAAGGAAATACTGATACTGCTTACCTCTATGCTTTTTGGCTTTGTAAGCGCTATAGCCGGAATAGGTGGAGGAAGTTTACTCGTGCCCACACTTATAGTCTTCTTTGATATTGATGCTAAAGTAGCAGTACCCATAGGAGTAGCAGTGGCAATTGCTACATCAATAGCTGCTACAAGAGTTTATCTTGAAAAGAACTTAGTTAACGTAAAACTGGGCCTTTTCCTAGAAGTTTCCTCGACAATAGGCGCTGTTGTCGGATCATTTATTTACCAGTTTATTGAAGCCAGGTACTTAAAGCTAATTATGGGCACTATTTTCCCGATAATAGCAGTGTACATGATTTTGTCCGCTAGACTTAAACATAAATTTCGGGAAGAAGACTTTATAGCCAAGAAACTCGAACTAAGCGGAAAATACTTTGATGAAAATTTAGGAAAAGAAGTGACTTACAAAGTAGCGCATAGCCCTTTACTCATAGTAGGAAGCTTCTTTGCTGGAATACTTTCAGCTCTTCTAGGAATCGGAGGCGGAGTCATTAAAATGCCCCTCATGTGCATAGTAGGAGGAATTCCTATTAAAGTAGCTACGGCTACGAGCACATTTATGGTAGGAATAACGGCAGCTACATCGGCTCTACTTTATTTCAAAGAAGGATTTCTACGAGTAGATTTAGCGTCAATAGTTATCGTAGGCTTTATTGTGGGAGCCACTTTAGGTGCAAAAACACAAGTTAAAATTAAAAGCATTTGGATAAGACTTATTTTTTCAGGAGTATTGCTTTACGCGGCTATTCGCCTAATACTATCAAGTATAGGTGCTTAGTCATGAAGACAAGTAAGTTATTAGAATTCATACTAGTGGCGGCAATAACGTTGATAGCTATAGGCACGTTACTCAGGTACCTGGCAGTCCAAAATATTCTCTCAAAACTAGGAATTCTTCTTTTACTTTCAGCGCCTGTAATTCTTTTGGGAAAAATAGCGTTAGATATGTTACTGAGCAAAAAGTACCTATACTGTCTCTTAGCGGTGTTATCATTGCTCATAATTCTATTAAACTTTCTCACGTAAAGTTATTTCAGCTTTGGTTTTCTGAGGGTAATTCTAGCTAATATACTAAAAAGGTGAACTAGCTCACAGAGATTAGGGGTATATGATATTTTTACTCTTTTTACTTCCTTAATAGTTGTCTTCTTGTATATTAACCATGAGCCAAGGTTCAGTAGCTCAAGTACTCTACTTCGATACCTGTACGTAACTTAATCTTCCCGACTTTTGAAGATGTTTCGCTGATTAACTTATCTCTAGGCAAAGCACCCGCCATTACTTCAGGTATTATATACGGGTGGTATATTGTGTAAGGTTTTCTTGAAAACTATTATTTTTACTCGAGGACATGCTATTTGAGCATAAAGGGAAGTACTCCATCTAGCAGGATCATAGCCTACAATATCTATTTTATTGGTAATCATTTACTTACTAGTGTTCAGAAGAATATAAAGTGTTATGCTTAGTCTTATATTCATAAAGGTGTAATAGAATATATGTCTGAAAATCAGCCACATGTTCTTCTCATCGCTATAGATA
>QMRV01000042.1 GCA_003649445.1 Thermoprotei archaeon
ATTTATATTGCTATCCGTTAAACATTTTAATAACTTTGTTATTTTCATTAAATCTAACATATTTAGGCAATCATCAAAAAATAAAATTAATTTATTTGAACTACTATAACTTACCCTTCTTTTAATATTATATAATACATTATTTATAGATATATGTGAAGTTAAGTGTATTAAGTTAATTTTATAACAAATTTCTCTTAATATTTGTTCATAACTCGAAAATCTATGTACAGAAATGTAACTACATATTTTTTCAAATTTTTGACAACTAATCATAGTTTTCTTTAAAAGCAGTGTTTTTCCTAAGCCAGATGCTCCTCTTAAGATTATTAAGTTTGAGTAATTACTATCGTTGTTAAGAAAACCTACTAGTGTACTTAGCTGTCTTTCTCTGTAAGGAGCTTTAGGAGAAACGTATTCAATTAATAGAGGTTTTAAGTCTATCACATAATCTTGTTTCGTAGATCTTTTATAGCTCCTCTTCTAAGAACTCTTCAGACGACATTGTCGTAAGCTCTTTTGCATATTCAATAATTTCGTTTTTGAAGTCTTCGTCGATGTAGGGAGCTACTAGTATTATACTTTTTACAGTAACGCTATCACCACTCCATTGATTGTCGTACGAAATTTCATAGACAGGAATTTCTGCTATTGCTTCATTTCCACTTCTTCTTAAATTAAACTTAGAGAGTACTTCAAACTCTCCTTTACTTAATGGTAGTTTTCTTGAAATTACTCTAACATCGTGTGTAACGAAGAAATCAGACTCGCTGGTATTCCATTTTCCGAGCGCTTCTTTTGCTAAGTTTTTTACAACCTCCTCTAGTTCACCTTCCTTTATATCTATTTTAGTACATTTCCCTTCACTACATTCAACTATAACTAACTTGGTTTTCATCAGGCTTCCCCCTTAATGGCGTTCTTTATTATATTTTTCGCTTTATCAATATCAGGTTTACCTTTATCAGTTATGGGAATACGAGTCATTACGTGCACTATTTTACCATCGTCGTATTGAAGCAGTACCTGGGGAATATCTACTCCTGCAATCTCGTCTTTTTCACCGTACTTGGCCAAAAATTCCCAGTCTTCTTCTCTTTCATCAAGTTCTATTCCTTCTTCTTTGGCTACTTCTCTACAAACTCTCCTCACATACTTTGATATAGGGTCCCATGTAGTATATACGACAATGAGTTTCGATATTTTAGCCAAACTTACGCACCGTAAGAAGATGATTTTCGATATTTATAAGTCTATGCTTTGAGTATAATAGAATGTTAATCTTCTTTGTTTTTAAGCAGCTCGCGAATACTCTTCACTTCACCCCGACTTTTGTATACTATCTTTGTTTCAATTCTTACTGGTAACCCAAGATTTAGGAAAATATTGTATAATGTTACTCCATCTATTTTCTTTATGCCCTTTTCAACAACATAGTTTGCTAAAATCTCTATTACTCTTTCAGTTGCCTCAGGATACTGTCTTCTAGCCTCTCTCAGAATTTCTTTAGCCTTAGGAGTGAGCACTGATTCCAGTATTTTTTTAGGAGATATTTTCGGTTCTTTTTCCCTTAGCTGCTTTTCTAGCAACTTCATTTGTAGCTCGAGCAACTTCTTCTTCCTAAGCAATTCAAGTGATTTATCTTCGGACATACCATTTAATTAAAGAAAAGCAAAGTATATATTTATCTCAAAGTGTCAGCGCTTTTAACCTTCGTCATCAATCATCGTGTAGCGGTCACATCATCCGCTATTTTTTCTGTCACACTATCATTTAAATATTTTTCAAGTAAAAAGCAACCTTACACCAAAGAAATTCGGGAAAAACGAACTATATTAACGAGATCTCCTTTTAACAGCAATTTCTTCTTCTTCGTGTCTGGCTAATTTTGTTATCGAAAGTATTTCTACACTATCTCCGGGCTTGATACCGTATCTCTCTCTGATATTCTTAGGTATTGTGAACTGTCTTGAATCAGTATTTCTCGTACGCAGCAACGTTGCTCTTATAGTCAACACTTGATCTTTGTATTTAAAAGTAATTTTAGCATACTTTAAGTCTCTTATTCCAAGTGCTCTAATTAGACTTGCAGGCAAAAGTACTTGATTATTAACATATACTCTTGAAACATAGGGAAGAGACTTTACATCAAACCCTCTGACTCCCCTTCTTCCCTTTTTGCTCATAAGGTAGGATATACAGTGAAAGTATATATTTTTATCAATCCGTTAGAACTACTTGATAAGTATTGAAGATACATCAAACCTAAAAGTTTATAGCGAAGTATATACTCAAATCATGTGTCTCAAAATAAAATAATCGCATATATACTGATAGTAGTTAAAGGCGGATGTGAATATTCAGTACTAGAAGAATTAAGAAAAATTGAAGAAGTAAAAGAGGGATTTATAACATATGGTAGCTGGGACATAATTGTCAAAGTTGAAACAGAAAATATAGAAAGACTAGGCTTCATTGTTACAAAAATAAGACAAATGCAAGAAGTAGAACGAACAGAAACGCTCATCTGTGCGTAACGGAAGCACACAGAATACTATTTAAGTAAATATCATGAAAATACCTCGGTGAGAACTTGGAGGGAGAAATAAAAGAATCGATGCTTGTCTACGCAAAGCCTCCAACGCTCCTTACTCACTTAAAGCGCTCATTGAGAAGAATATGCTTAGTCTATGTGAA
Source organism: Thermoprotei archaeon (assembly GCA_003649445.1). The sequence goes on from QMRV01000042.1 coordinate 2,698, forward strand.
CCCCTTCAAACTCTTCGATGAAGTATCACGATCACCTGACTTTTTAGGCCCAGTCATAGTGGTCTCACTGGTAATTGTAATTTCGCTCTACGAAGGATTTCTATGGTATTCTAAGGCCGAAATATTGTACTATAACGGCACCAAAGTCAGTTTAAGTGGCGGTTATATATCACAGTTAACTTCAATTGCATCACTAAGAATACTAGGCGTTGTTATGAGGTGGTTCATTGCATTCGGAGTATTCTGGTTGGTCTCAAGTATACTTAAAGGTCAAGGAGAACACGCATCTCTTTTCTCCGCTACAGGGTATCTGTTTTCAGTGTACTTGCTTCATATGATTATTGATACACTACATTTAGTATTCTTCTTAAGTTCAATGCCTTCCTTAACTATCTTTATTACTTATTCTGCTTCATGTACTACAAAAATAAAGGATCTCATAGTAGCACATGCAGTTGCTCAGTGGATCAGCAATGCGCCTTGGCCTATGAGCACTATCAGAACTTACTATGCCTGGTTCTTCTCACTATGGAACATAGTAGTATGTTTAGCTATCTATATATCGGAGCGAAAAATGACTCCCATAAGAGCGATTATTGCTTCACTGATCACTTACTTTCTAATGATGTTTGCAGAAGTACTCTTCGTACAGCCTCTCTTCATCTAATAATACCGTATCCTACAAGCCTCCAGCGTCCCATTACCTGCCGACTGATAGCTACCCTAGCTCCTTTTTCTGCGCATACAGGCTTTCTTAAAACTATATTCACTATATTTTCACTTACTGAAGTGACTATACCTAGAGTTGTAGCAGTACCTACGTTTAGCATTAAGGGTTCTTTAGGCTTTATTTTCTCTACTTTCTTTTCTTGAGCTAAACCGACGACTCTCTCGAGAAGATGTACATCGAGCTCTAAAGTATTCCAGACTGGAGGTAGAGTACCTGGCTTACCTACAACGTTTCCTATCAGCGCATCTGCTTTAGTTAAGCTTGGATCTAGAAGAGTCCCTACACCTATCAGTCCTCCAGGTCTAGCTTCTTCCAGTTCTATGTTTCCGCTCTTTAAGCTAACTATTTCAGTAAACAAAGGTCTATACTCTATTTTCCCTCTCTGACCTACAACTCTTATTCCAGGTCTTATTTCTATTTCGTCACTTATTCTAAATTTACCTTGAATTATTGTTCCTCCTAAAACTCCTCCTTTAAGTTTGTCGGGAGGTGTGCCGGGTTTATTTACATCAAATGACCGTGCTACTAGCATCCTTGGAGGTAATGTTGGATCTCTCTGTGGAGTAGGAATACATTCTTCGATGGCTTCAATAACAGCATCTACATTGACTTTATGTAGAGCTGAGACAGGAATTATTGGAGCTCCTTCGGCCCAAGTGCCTTTAATAAACTTTAATATCTGGTTATAGTTTTCAATAACTTTTTCTTTAGGCACAATATCGATTTTGTTTTGCACTATGACTATGTTTTTTATACCCATTATTGTCAGTGCTGCGAAATGCTCTTTAGTCTGTGGCTGTGGACACGGCTCTGAAGCATCTATTACGAAAACTACTCCATCCATTAGCGTGGACCCAGCTATCATTGTAGCCATGAGCATCTCGTGTCCTGGTACATCTACAAAAGATATTCTTCGGACGAACTCTAGAGGTGATCCACAATATTTACAAACACCTTCAGGAGATAAAGCCTCAGAAGTATAGCACTGTGGAGGAGGACACTTAGGACATTTAAAAATAGCTGTATCAGCATATCCTAATTTCAGAGTTATTCCTCGCTTTAACTCTTCTGAGTGCCTAGCAGCCCATATTCCTGTTATTGCCTCAACTAAGGTTGTTTTACCATGATCTACGTGTCCTGCTGTACCTATATTGACTAAAGGCTGAACTTTAGGCGCAGACATAGTGCCACCTAAGACAGTTTCTGAAATATATTTTCCAGCTATTTAATTTTACTTTACAAAAGTACATAAGCTATATTCATTAAAATTCATAAAATTTGAACTTATTTTAAGTGATTACCGGCTTTTGATCCGGCTTCTCATACACTATTTTCATGTTTACTTGTACTATATCTTCAGTAATAACGTTTCCTCGAATAAACTTACGCTTTCTTAGCCCCTTCTTAGGTGGATGATAACCTGGAGGCCCTGAGAGCAGTACTCTCTTCTTTACACCGCCATGTATGTCAGGTCTCATAGGCTCCCCAGCTTTACCTGATCCTCCTGTTATCATTAGCTTTACTCCTGGAAGACCGAGAATGCTTCCGTCTACTTCGTCTCCTATTTTCAGTCCTAGAAGTGCTTCTGCTTCTCTACCCTTTACTTCAATTGTTTTAGCCTTCCCCGTTTTAGGATCTGAAACTACTACTTTGAATTCTGGCATATATTAATCGCCGTTTCTCCCTAACTAATCAAACCTATAAGTTTTTCCTTAAAACTAAGCTTAGGTATTCTTTCTAAATACCAATTAGAATATAATAAAATTCTTTATACGCTACAGTAATGTCTCTAAGTTTTGCTTCTACGCTCCATTAAGTACTTCCTTTTGATTTCCATTATTTCATCCAGCACTTTAAACTCCTCCTCGCTCAACACACCTTTGAGCTCTTCTGCTATTAACTGAGCATCAGAAAACGGTACATCAGTGTACAAGATGTCTCCTTCCTTTACTTGTCTGCCCACGATTATATCTCCTCTTATAGATATTGCTACAGCCATTCCAGCAGTAGCCTCTGATATGGGTTTTCCATGTTCCTGTATCTGCATGATTTCTCCAATTCTCCTTCCACTTTCTTTAATTAGAGGATAGCCAGGCTTAATTCTTCCCGCTAAGACCTCAATACCTACTATCGCTGGGTTACTTCTTCTGAAAACGTATCCTGGCAAAATACGTATTTTTCCTGGCAGCACGCACTTAGATAAAATGTAGGCGACTCTCTTATCTTTCTCCATTTTTATCCACTCTAAGTATTCCTCGACAAGCCTGTAAAGGATATTATTCCTAAATATTCTTACACCATATTTATATGCCTCGTCTTCAGCTTCCGGATATACTTTTACATTGAATGCGAGAACTACTCCATAGTTTTTCTCTTTCTCTTTTACGAGAGATGCCTCTACTATATCTCTTTTAGTAACCGGACCGACATCAGCATATCTTACGGGAATGCCTTTAGATTCTAAGTAGCTGACTAGAGCTTCGAGTGTTCCGAGGGTATCTGCTTTAGCAACTACACCGTTAACTTCTTTGCTAAATCTAATACTCGATATTTCTTCTATGACTTCTTTTACGGCTTTACTTACTTCAGACTCATCTACAACTATTACAGGTGCTCCGGCTACTGCTTTGTCTAAGCTTGTTGCAACTATTCTGACTCCTGCCGCCGCCATAACTTTATCAACCGATTTAAAGCGGTCTTCAGGAGACCTCATTTCATCCATTGGTTTAGGCATTAACAAAGCCTTCACTTTTGTTACAATAGGCTCGCCAAGACCACCTACAACTATTAGGTCACCCTTTCTTATAACACCATCATATAGAATAGTATCTACAACAGTTCCTAACCCTGGTTCCTCTCTAACTTCTAGCACTACACCCTTTCCTTTACGTATAGTAGTCTTCAGTCTATCGAGTAAGTATTTTTGAGCCATACCAGCTAGAACCAGGAGGAGATCCGGTATACCTTCACCAGTCAGGGCGCTCGTTGGTACTATAGCGACAGTTTTCGAAAAATCTCTAACTCTATCGTATCTATCACATCTATAGCCTAGTTTATTCATTTCAGCAATTATCCTGTATAAGTACTCCTCTAACCTTATTTGCACGTCTTCTCGCTGATGTCTAATTGTCTCAACAAAAGGCTTACCTGGTTGAGGATTCCAGCCAGGTATTTTATCTATTTTGTTAGCTGCTATAATAAACATAGTTGACCTAGACCTCAGAATATCAATGCACTCGTAGGTTTGCCTTTCAAACCCCTTGATAACATCCACGACTAGAATAGCCAAATCTGCTATAGACCCTCCTCTTCTTCTTAGGTTAGCAAAAGCTTCGTGCCCAGGAGTATCTATTACAAGTATTCCAGGGATTTTAACTTTAGCTTTTACAGCTTTTACAAGCGGACCACACATTTTTTCAAGAATTTTCCATGGTATGAAAGAGGCTCCTATATGTTGAGTCATTGTGCCAGGCTCCTTGAGAGTAACAGCTGTACCTCTGATTTTGTCTAAAAGAGCAGTTTTCCCTACATCTACATGTCCTAGGACTACAACTATTGGGGATCTATAGTAATATGACACTTAAGAACCCCAAATAGTTGACAAGAAGACAGTTATAAGTTTTCTTAACTTGTTTTCGCTTTCTTAGCGAGTCTATACTTCTCTGTCCACTTCCACTTCAGCGGGTTTCGTTTAAACTGGAGCATACTGACTCTACATTTCCTCGAGCAAAAGTAGTATATCGTTCCATCTGTTCGTACGTACATCATGCCAGTCCCTGGTGGAATTTCTCTTCCACAGAACGTACATTTTCTTACTCTTGGCATGGTACTTCACTCCCCTATTCCATACAAATTTATAAGTTTTTCTAAAACATATCAAGTGACCTCATACTTATGGGAATATCCTAACGCGGAAAGACTTATATTCGAAAAAGAATTGTTACTCTTAAATGAACGATGAAAGGTGAGGGATATGTCCAGCAAACCCTTCTATGTAAGATTCGAAGTGCCGGAAGAATTAGCTGAGAAAGCTTATGAAGCTCTAAGACTTGCTAAAGCCAGCGGAGGCAAAATCAAAAAGGGCACAAACGAGACAACAAAAGCCGTTGAAAGAGGTCTAGCAAAACTAGTATTGATAGCAGAAGATGTCGACCCTCCCGAAATCGTTGCACACTTACCTCTACTATGTGAAGAAAAGAAGATACCCTACATATACGTCCCCTCAAAGAAGAAGTTAGGTGAAGCTGCCGGAATAGAGGTTGCTGCCGCCTCGGCGTGTATAATTGAGCCAGGAGACGCTGCTTCATTAGTAGAAGAAATAATACAGAAAGTCCAGGAAATAAAAGTAAAAGCCGGTATTACTCCTAGTAAATAAACGTAAACTATTACCTCCATAATATTAAAAATAAAAGTTTTTCTAAATAATTTTTACCTCACTATAGTATACAATTAACATTTCCATTGACAGTTAAATTAATATAGGGTTTAAGTCAAGTAATCCCGCTATGAGCAAAAGACCTTCAAAAGAACCTGTAATGGATGCTACTCCAGCTGTCGTAATTCAAATAATAGGCAGAACAGGAGTGTGTGGAGAGGTAATCCAAGTAAGGTGCAGAATTCTCGAAGGAAAAGATAAAGGCAGAGTCCTCACAAGAAACGTAAGAGGACCAGTTCGCTTAGGCGACATTCTAATGCTGCGCGAGACTGAAAGAGAGGCGCGCAAGATCTCGCCAAAGTAAAATAATTGCAGTTAAATGAATACCTAATATAAAGTGCTATAATAGTCGAGTATTACCCTCAACCATAGAGAGATATTACTTTTATTCACCTTACGACTCCTTTTATTTAGCACCGGAGTAGAGATTATGTAATGCTAACCAGAGCTTTTATTACTGCAATACTCAAAACACTACGTGAAAATATTCCTATAGAAATTAAAACAGATAAAGGACATATTATTAAGATTACCTACTCTTCTTTACTTAATAAACTTAATGAAAATAATTTTAGTGAAAACAATATTGAAGAATTAACTCCCGCAACTATTGCTAGAATAGTTTGGAAAGAAGAAAAAGAAGAAGAGCTGCAGAAATTATCTAAGGACTTTTATGCTAAATGCTCTATATTATTAAGAAAAATGGAAAAAGAACTTAATGACAAAAACTTTATTTTTCATTCAAAGAACATCATGCTTATTAAGTCTAATTTACTTGATTTAATAAAATATAGAACCCAAAAAATAGTTAAATTAGCTTTACTTTCTCCCACTCCTCAGAGAGATTTAATTAATAAAATGACTGCTGAAGAAGAATTCCTGTACATACTGCTTTGTAATATCCTTTCTTCGTGGAACCAGTTTATTGTTGAGAATTTAGTGGGGAGGTAATATGGAGGTTCAAGTTTCCGTAGATCTTAGAAGCAAATTTTTAGATTTTCTTAAAGTATTTCAAGAGAAAGGCGAATTCAAGTATAGAGAAAGAGTAAAACAAATGGTCTTATCGGGCTCTACATCACTTGTAATAGATTTCGACGACTTACTAATTTTTGATAAAGATTTAGCAAAAGAACTTAGAGAAAATCCTCTAGTGACCTTGGATGCGGCAAACAAGGCTGTGAAAGACTTCATTGAAATAGAAGCTAAAGACTATGCGCAGAAATACGAGAGATTCAATGCAAGATTTAGAGGAGTCCCTGACGTAATTCCATTAAGAAAACTTCGCTCAGAACATCTCTTTAAACTAATATCGGTAGAAGGAATTGTAACAAAAATAACTCCTGTTAAGCAGTTACTCTATGAAGCCGTTTTCCGCTGTGTTGAATGCGGCGGCGAAGTAAGGGTCCCGCAACTTGGAAGAGGTTTTTCTCAGCCGACTTTCTGTCCTTATTGTGGCATGGAAGAAGATTTCTTAGAGGAATCAGCGAAGAAAAAGTCTAAGAGAAAACGCAAATCTAATTTTGAACTAGTTTTGGAAAAGTCAACCTATATTGATTGGCAAAAAGCAGTAGTTCAAGAAAAACCTGAAGAACTCCCACCAGGTCAGCTGCCTAGATCACTAGAAGTTGTCTTAAGGGAAGATTTAGTCGATGTAGTAAGACCCGGAGATAGAGTATCGATAACTGGAGTACTCATGGTGCAGCAGGAATACTCTCTTAAGAAAGATAAGCCTCCTTTGTTTAGAACATACCTTGAAGCAAATTACATAGAAGCTTCCGAAAAAGGATTTCTTGACATTGAGATCACTCCCCAAGACGAAAAAATGATACTTAAACTTGCAGAAGATCCGAGTATAAGAGAAAGAATTATTAAATCAATAGCTCCCTCGATATATGGTTATCATCATATAAAGAAAGCTATAGCATTGCAGCTTTTCGGAGGCGAGCCTAAAGTCTTGCCTGATGGTGTTAGAATAAGAGGCGATATACACATACTTTTAGTAGGTGACCCAGGTACTGCTAAGTCCCAGCTTCTGCGCTTTGTAGCTCAAGTTGCTCCAAGAGCTGTGTACACTACAGGCAAAGGATCTACTGCAGCAGGCCTAACAGCCGCTGTTGTAAGAGATAAAACAACGGGAGACTTCTATCTAGAGGCTGGTGCTCTGGTTTTGGCAGACAAAGGTATAGCGTGCATCGACGAGATAGATAAAATGGATAATAGGGATCGAGTTAGCATGCATGAAGCAATGGAGCAGCAGACTGTTAGCATAGCTAAAGCAGGTATTGTAGCCACACTAAATGCTAGAACCGCTGTTCTCGCAGCAGCTAACCCAGCTTTCGGAAGATATATTCCGCAAAAAGGCATTGTCGACAATATAGACTTACCTATCACCATACTTTCTAGATTCGACTTAATATTCGTAATAGTCGATACTCCTGATCTAGAAAAAGACAAAGCACTAACAGAACACGTGTTAAGAATTCATCAAGGAGAATTACCCGAGGCAGACGGAATAATTCCCATCGACGTGCTCAAGAAGTATATAGCATACGCAAGGAAGAACATTCATGTAAGGCTTAGCGAAGAAGCCATGAAGAAAATAGAGGAATTTTACTTAGAGATGAGAGCAAAATCTACTACACCGGACTCTCCTGTGGCAATAACTCCTAGACAACTCGAGGCTCTAGTTAGACTTACAGAAGCACACGCTAAAATGGCCCTCAAGACTGTAGCTACCGCGGAGGACGCTGAAGCAGCGATAGAGCTTATGTCGTACTTCCTTCACAATGTCGGAATAGACGTAGAGACAAAAATGCCAGACATAGACGTGATATTGACAGGTAAGCCAAGATCTCAACAAGAAAAATTAGCTAAATTAATGGACTTAATAAAAGATATGGAAGCAACTTCCGATAATGGCTTAGTCAAAGTAACCGAGTTAATAGAAGCTGCTAAAGACGAGAGTCTTGACGAGACATTTGTCGAAAAAGCTCTGAGACACTGGAAAAGCGAGGGAATTATATACGAGCCTAAACCCGGCTATATCAGAAGAGTCAGAGCATAAGGTAACAATCTATGAAAATAGATTCACTACCAATACCTCAGCAAGTTAAAGAAATTTTAAGAAAGGAAGGTATAGAGAGGCTGTATCCTCCTCAAAGAGAAGCCATCAGAGCTGGAGTCTTAGAAGGGGAAAACATAGTTATGGCCACTCCAACGGCCTCAGGAAAAACTTTAATAGCAGAACTAGCTATGGTGAAAAAGGTATTAGAAGAAGGCTGCATTGCGCTTTACTTATCTCCACTGAAAGCACTTGCATACGAGAAATATGAGGATTTTAAGAAGTATGAAAAAGCTGGACTTAAGATAGCCATTACTACGGGTGACTATGATTCTTCAGATCCCTGGCTGAGTGAGTACGACATTATTATTGCTACTTATGAGAAAGCTGACAGTTTAACAAGACATAAGCCTCCTTGGCTGAACCACGTGAAAGTAGTAGTATTCGATGAGATTCATCTAATTCAAGATGGTCACAGAGGACCAGTGCTTGAAATAACAGCAGCCAAGCTTTTGAGAAATAGTCCGCAAGTAGTCGCGCTCAGTGCAACTATAGGTAATGCAGATGAAATAGCTTCATGGCTAAATGCTAAATTAATTAAGAGCGAGTGGCGCCCTGTTCCTTTAAAAGAGGGAGTGTACTATAATGGTACAGTATACTTTAATGACGGAAGCGAAGTACAAATACCTGTAAAGGGAGACCCTATATCTTCTTTAACATATGATTGTCTGTCTTCAGGAGGACAGGTACTTATATTTACTAGTACAAGGAGTGGTGCAGTAAGATTAGCTAAAAAACTTAAAAAGGTTTCTTCAGAAATGCTCACTCTATCAGAAAGAACTAATCTTAGAAAAATAGCAGAAGAAATAGCTAAAACACCGCCTCAAACAAAACTCAATAGAGAGTTAGCTGCACTTGTTCAAGAAGGATGCTCATTTCATCACGCGGGTCTACCGTATTCTTTAAGAAAAATTATCGAAAAAAGCTTTAGGTCAAATATAATTAAGGTTTTATGCGCAACTACAACACTAGCTGCAGGAGTAAATCTTCCAGCACGAAGAGTTATTATACAAGACTATAGAAGATATGATCCCTCTTTTGGCTACGTACCTATTCCAGTACTAGAATACAAGCAGATGGCAGGAAGAGCAGGTAGGCCGAAATACGATAAACAAGGTGAAGCTATTTTACTGTCAAAAACTCTCGACGAAAGAGACTATCTCCTTAAAGAGTATATCTACGCCAAGCCGGAAAAATTGTTCTCAAAGCTGTCTGCTGAAAAGAACCTAAGAATACATACGCTAGCGTTAGTAGCCTCAGGGTATGCAGAGTCCTACGAAGACTTAATGCAAAATTTTTCCCTTACTCTATGTTTTAGACAAATAGGTCGCCAACTGCTTTTAGAAGGGATTAAGAGAGCAATAGATTTCCTCGTGAAAAGTAACCTACTAGAAGCTTCAGATTCTCTTCTCAAGGCAACTCCTCTGGGGAAAAGAGTAAGCGATCTCTACATAGACCCTCTCACAGCGCTCACTTTACTCAAATACCTTGGTGGGAAAACAGTATTCAATGACTATGAGTATTTACTGATAATATGTCTTACACCAGATATGCAAAAAATGTACTTAAAGAGAGGTGAAAGAAAAGTAGTCGAAGCGCTTTTAATGAAACTTGCGCCACAGCTATTTAAGATACTCGAAGCTGAAGTCTACGAAGATGAATACGAATATGAGTTTACTTTAGCTTCAGCTAAGACAGCTCTGCTCCTATTCGATTGGATAGAGGAAGTTCCGGAAGAAACAATAGTAGAAAAATACGATATAGGTCCTGGAGACCTTTATGCATTCGTTCAGACCGCTGAGTGGATATGCTACGCAGCTTCAGAAATATGTAAAATTATGGGCTCTCCTCAGCACTTGAAAAAATTACAGGAGCTAAGGTCGAGAATAAAGCACGGAGTGAAAAGAGATCTTCTAGATTTAGTGCGTATTGAGGGCATAGGCAGAGTTAGAGCTAGAATTCTAGCTAACTACGGCTATAGAAGCATAGATGCATTAAAGAAAGCTAGTATAAAAGACCTAGTAAGACTGCCTTTAATAGGACCTGAGTTAGCCAGAAGAATAATCGCATGCGTTAGAGGAGAAAAGTTACCCGAATCTTCCGGAGAAAAAATAGAGGAAGAATACGAGCCTTCAGTAGAGACCTTAGATAAATACTTTAGCTAACCTCTCTTGGTGAAAGTTTATATTTATGTCTGCATGAAAAATACGTTCTTTGGCTTAAAGAGGGATCCTTATGCCGATTACCGACGAAGCACTACTAAGAGAATATAAAGGACTCAGCCCAGCTGAGTTTTTCTACCGAAACAAGGAAATAGCAGGATTCTCTAATCCAACTAGAGCTGTCTATCAAACAATAAGAGAATTAGTTGAAAACGCTTTAGACGCAACAGAGCTCTATCGAATTCTGCCGGACATCAAAATACTAGTCAACACCTATGAAAACAATGGAACAGAATTAGTCGAAATAACTGTCGAAGATAACGGTATAGGCATACCGCGACACGAAGTCCCTAACGTCTTCGGAAGAGTATTCTACGGGTCTAAATACAAACTCAGACAATCTAGAGGAGTCTTCGGTCTAGGCGTAAAAATGGCAGTTCTCTATGCACAAATTACAACAGGTAAGCCCATTTTCGTCAGAAGCTCGACACCTTACTCATGCAGCATCTACGAGTATGAAATACTCATAGACATTACTTCTAATAGACCAATAGTGCTAAACCATAAAGTATACAGAAAAGAAAAGAGATGGCATGGTACTGTAGTCAGGTTAACTATTCAAGGCAATTGGCCTTCAGCGCGAAGAAGAGTAGAAGAATACATTAGGAGAACTGCTATGATAACGCCTTACGCTAACATATACTTCAAAGCACCTGATCTCGAAATTTCATTCAAGAGAGTAACCCGTAAATTACCCGCACTACCTAGTGAAAGCAAACCTCACCCGCATGGCGTAGATCTAGAAATGCTAAAAGCCATGATTTCGTCTTTAAAGGAAGACTTAACTTTAAAGGAATTCCTTATGACAAATTTCGACAGTATAGGAGAAACAACAGCAGAAGCTTTCTGTAAATGGGCTGGTTTCTCGCCATCAATTAAAGTCAAAAAGCTAGACCTCAACGACTTAACCTTATTAATGAGTAAGATGAAAGAATACGATAAATGGAGAAGACCTCGTGGAAAAGCACTATCTCCACTAGGCTCTGACCTACTTAAGAAGGGTATTGAAGAAACCCTTAAACCTGAGTTTGTGACCGCTGTTACGCGAAAACCTTCATCATATGCAGGCAATCCATTCATAGTGGAGGTAGCTCTAGCCTGGGGAGGAAATATACCTGCCGTAGAAAAACCTCTACTGTTTAGATTCGCAAACAAGATTCCCCTTCTCTACGACGAAGGAGCAGATGTTTGTAGAAAAATAGTAGACTCTATTGACTGGAGCTACTACAAGGTGAAATTCCCAGCACCACTAGCCGTCGTAGTCCATGTATGCTCTACTAAACTACCATTTAAAGGCGTGGGTAAAGAGGCTATTGCAGATGTTGAGGAAATAGAAAAAGAAATAGAAAACGCTATTAAAGAGGCTGCGAGAAGACTTCGATCACATATAATCAAGATAGAAAAAATATACGAACTCCAGAAGAAGAAAGTCACTTTTGAGAAATACATACCTGAGGTTGCGCGCGCTCTCAGCGAAATATGCCGTGTTGAAGAAGAGTATATTAAGGAGAAACTTATCGCGATTATGGAGAAAGTTCTGATGAAAAGTAGTAGAGGTAGAGAGGAGGTGATAGTTTATGCCAAAGATACCAGCTCCAAGTGACGAAGAAGTATTAGAGAGACTAGAAAAGCTGGCTCAAAAAATCTTGAAAATGGTCGAAAAAGGCAATCCGCCGTATTTAGAGATTCCTGTAAGAACACTGTCCAACACAATATGGGACGAAGAAAAGAAAATATTAAGACTAGGTCCACAGAAAGCCATTAGAGAATTCTTCGACTTAAAGGAGTCTAAGAAATTCATGCAGACACTTCTAATGCTCAGCCTAATAGTCAAGGCTAGAAGAGAGAACGACTACCCTACTATAAGAGACCTTTACTATATGGGAAAACACACCATAGCTTATAGAGATCATTTGGGCAGAAAGTGTACAGAAGAGACTTGGTACGACCAGCGCGAGTCAAACTCAGTAATACAAGATATCGAGGTTTCTACAGGCCTCTTAAGAGAACACATGGGCATAATGCATGATGCCAAAGGAAAAATCGTCGGAAATATAGTGGTCCGCTCTAAGGGCTATCTCATAGATTGCTCTAAAATGGGTAGCGGTGCATACGCTATTCCACCTAATCCCGATAGACTTGAAATAGTAAAAGTCGAAGCAGACTATGTACTTTGTGTAGAGAAAGACGCCATTTTCGAAAGACTTAACGAAGAAGAGTACTGGCGGAGAGAAAACTGTATTTTAGTCACAGGAAAAGGTCAGCCAGATAGATCCACTAGAAGAATGATTAGAAGACTATGGGAGGAATTCGGTTTACCAGTTTATATTCTAACAGACTGTGACTCTTATGGATTTTACATATACTCTGTTTATAGAAGCGGATCTATTTCACTAAGCTATGAAAGTGAGCGATTGGCTACACCAGGAGCCAAGTTTATAGGAGTTACTGTAACCGACATAGAGGAGTATAAAATACCTAAAAACTATATTATTGCCGCAACAGAGAGAGACTTAAAACGTGCCCAAGAATTACTCAACTATCCATGGTTTAAGAGCGAAAAGTGGCAGCGGGAACTTAAGCTATTTTTAAAGAAAAAGCAGAAGATAGAAATAGAAGCCCTCTCTGGTCACGGATTTAAATTCTTATCACATGTATACTTACCAGAGAAAATAAGCAAAAAGAAGTGGATAGAGTAGACTATTAATAGAAAGTTTCTAGCAAAGTCTGAGCACTATCTTTGTGCATAATTTTCCTTATTAAATCAAGCCTATAATACTCTCTCACACTTTTTCTCCGAAGATACGCTACTTTTTCCTTGGGATTTGTAATATCAATAATCTCATATATCTTCGCCTTTTTGCCGGGCTTATAACCTAGTACTCTCCCTATACGCTGAATCATTTGTCGCTCTTCACCCGTACCTTCATATATGATCGCGACTTCCGCATCAGGAGCTGTTATTCCTTCGTCTAGAACAGTTGTTGTAACCAGCACTTTAATTAATCCTTTGACAAAATCTCTAAAAAAGCGCTCACGTTTGCTCTTATTTACTTCTCCAGTTATTAGTGCTACCTTAAAACCTCTTTTAAGTAACTCAAAATATAGTTTTTTAGCAGTATCTATATACTGTGTAAAAACAAGTGTTTGCTCATCTTTATGTTCATTAAGTATCTCAATGAGTTTATTAAGCTTGTCTTCCTGTCCTATAGCAAAAACGGCTTTGAAAACTTCTATTGGGGCAACTATCTTCATTTTGAGCAGCGATATATAGTCTATATTGGCTACCAAGTCTCCACATAGAGAGAATATAAGAACTTCGTTTCTATCTCGTCGGTAGGGAGTTGCTGTCAGCACCATTCTATAGAGCGCATCTATCTTTAATGCAATCTTTTTAAATGACTCGGCTGGCAAATGATGCCCTTCATCGAAAATAACTAACTCAAATTTATCTTTAATATCCTCAATATATTTAACTCCACTAACATAAGTAGATATTGTTATTGGAGTTATCTTCTTTACGCCTTCACCGAGATATCCTATTTCATACTCTTTTATACCTAAATACTTAGTCAAATAGGTTTTCCATGTAGTTGCTAATTCTCTTGTAGTAACGAATATGATTGTAGGCTTTTTCAGGTCGTAAATTGCCCGTAAAGCAATGAAGGACTTTCCGCCTCTTGTGAAAATCGCTATTGTGCCTCTTCTGCATTCGAGCCATTTTATGTAGGCCTCTTTTTGATGAGGATATAAGGTAAAGTTTATTTTCATTTGAATATTTATATCATCTTTCTCTTTAATATTTAAACTATACGGTATTTCTAGATCTTCTAGAAAATTGACTATACGATGTAAAAGCCCTACAGGAACGTATATTTTACTTTGAGAGAAATCTACATCTAAACACGTGAGCTTTCTCTCTATAAGTTCAGTTCCTTTGTAATTTTTTTCTTCATCAAGAATCACTTTTTCTTTATAATACGTTAATGTACATATTTCACGTAACTCCTTTAAGAAGTATCTGTCGATTTTATTAACAGATATTTCAAGTCTGCCTTGATTTCTTGTAATATTTACTTTTAGAAAATTCATTAGACTATTTAGTCTCTTATCTTCTACTATAACATTATTGTTATACTCCTTTAATATATTTATAA
>QMRV01000043.1 GCA_003649445.1 Thermoprotei archaeon
GAATATGACTTCTCCTGAGACATTCATTTTTCTAAGTAAGTCGGCTATGTCTTGGGGCAGTTTTAGGGAAAATGGACCGAAGTCTATTATCATGAAGTCTCCTTTGTCTACTAGCGATCCTTCAAGAAAGTTCATTGGGGGTGTGCCTATGAAGCCTGCTACGAAAACATTTGCTGGCTTATTGTATAGCTCGTGGGGTTCACCATACTGCTGTAGTCTGCCTTTATTCATTACTGCTATTCGGTCGGCCATAGTCATTGCTTCTACTTGGTCGTGAGTAACATAGATAGTCGTTATTTTAAGTTCTTTTTGTAATCTTTTTAGCTCAGCTCTCATTACTACACGGAGCTTGGCGTCTAAGTTGCTTAGAGGCTCGTCCATGAGGAAGAGCTGCGGTCTTTTAGCGAGTGCTCTTGCTAAAGCTACTCTCTGTTGCTGGCCTCCGCTGAGCTGGCCTGGCTTTCTATCGAGAAGCTCCTCTATTCTAAGGAAGCGGGCTACTTCTCTTACTCTCTTGTCTATTTCTTTTTTAGGTAGTTTCTTTAATTTAAGTGGGAAAGCTATGTTCTCGTACACGGTCATGTGAGGATAAAGCGCGTAGTTCTGGAAAACCATTCCAATGTTCCTATCCTTGGGTGGTAGGTCATTTACTATCTGGTCATCAAAGTAGATGTATCCTTTGGTAGGCTTGTAGATTCCCGCTATCATGAGCAGTGTTGTCGTTTTTCCGCAGCCGCTTGGCCCTAATAGTGCCACAAACTCTCCATCCTTTATCTCTAGGTTGAGATTGTCTACTGCCTTAACTTTTCCGAAATACTTACAGAGATTGACCAGTTTAACCCGAACCATATTATCACCACCAGACTTCATTTATGTATTGTCTTAAACAACTTAAATTTTATATGAGTGGTTTAAATTAGCCTTTTACAGCTCCCACTAGCTGTAGCTTCAAGAGAGTCTTTTGCGATAGCGCGTAGAAGATCAGCACTGGGATCATGTAGAAGAGCGCTATCGCCGCTAGTAGTCCCCAGTCAACGTAAACGAATTCTCCTATGACACTGTACAGAAATACTGAGAGTGGGTAGAACTCCTTTCTCTTGATGTAAGTGTAGGCTATTAGGAACTCGCCCCAGCCGCTCATAAAGGAGAATATTGCTACAGCAGAGATTCCTGGAGCAACTATAGGTAGCAGTATTTTGCGCCATGCTTTAAAGCGGGTAGCTCCATCGACCATAGCTGCCCACTCTAGTTCCCAGGGTATGCCGTCAAAGAAACCTTTCAGTATCCAAGTATCCATTGGTATGCCTAGTCCTGCTTTAATTAAGGCGACACCTACTAGTGTTAAGAACCCTTTGCCGTAGAGCCCTAGCCTATTTAGAATATAGAATAAGGCTATTAAGAGTATCACTCCGGGAAAAGCGTGTAGAGCAACTATAAGTCTCATCGTAAACATTCTGCCCTTGAAATCCATTCTCGAGAGAGCGTATCCTGCTAAAGCGGCTACAGGTATTTCGAAAGCCGTAGTACCTAGAGCTAAGAAGAGAGAGTTCATTACTAAAGGCCATATGTTCGGGTACTCTGAAAGACCAAATCGTATCGGAGCCCAGAGAAACCTGAAGTTATTTAAGGTAAAGCCGTTGGGTATTATGCTGTCAGTAGGCCCTTCACTGAAACTCTGCGCAACGAGCCATCCCACCATTAGTAGTATAGGTATTAAGGGCACTAAGAGAACTGCGTATACAAAAATTAGCGTCAAAGTTCTCTTGATTTTATATTTCCTTATTTTAGAAACATAATCATTTCGACTACTCATAGTCTCACACCTCTACTCTCGAAGGCTGCATCATTCTCTTGAAGCCAAATATCTTGAAGAATATGGCTATGAGAACAAGACCTATGACTACTAGGAATACAGAGAGAGCTGCACCATATCCGTACTCAGCTGAATAGAATGCCCTCACATAAGCGTATAGCGCCCATACTTCTACTTCAGCTGCCCTGGCTACACCGGCTCCTCCCCACAGCGCTAGAATGTGCTCGTATGAAGATATTAGGCTAAGAGCCTGCCAAGCTGTAACGAAGAATATTGGCCACTTGAGGAGAGGAATAATTATGTGACGTATTATCTGCCAGTCTGACGCTCCGTCAATTGAAGCAGCATAGAAGAGTTCTCTTGGAATAGATGTTATTGCAGCAGAGTAGATAATAAGGCCGAATGATGCTCCAACGTAGCCGTTTACAACAATCATGAGTATCTGTGAGTAAGGCGAAGTGAGCAGCCAGTCGCTGGGTGTCGGCAATCCAAAGAAGGCTAGTATTTTATTTAACATTCCTACGCGGGGGTCTATGAACCATCTCCAGAGAAGAGCGTAGATAACAGCAGGTGTAATTCTCGGAATAAGCCACATAAGTCTTATTCCTGCTGCAATAGTCTCATTTTTAACAAAGTATGTTACGAAGATCGCCAGCACTAAACTAAAGAAAGCATTTATTATTAGCACTGTAGAGACGTAGAGCACTGTGACTTTGAGAGCTTGAAACGCGAAAATATCTCGAGTGAATATTCGTTCAAAGTTCTTTAATCCTATAAACTGCATTCTAGTAATAGTCCACTGGGCTTTCATGAAAGATAAAATAATAGTAATTAGTACTGGTGCAATCCAAGTAAGTATAATATATCCGAAGAAGGGAGCCATAAAAAGATAAGGGAGAAGCTTACGAGTATATTTTTTAATAGCTTTAAAAGCTTTAGATTTAGGTGAACCTAATTTCTCAGAAATATCAGAAAAAATATAAAAAATATTTTTCATTTAAATCACCTCTCTTAGTCTCTTGTAATTATTTCATCTCCTAGCTCAGCTTTAGCTACTTTAATTACCTCGTCCACAGCTTGTACTGGCGTGAGTTCTCCTTTCTCTACTTTAGTTAAGTATGTTAGCAGTATTTCTTTGAGTACACCCCACTTCGGGTGTAGTACTGGTTTGCTTACACCGTACTTTGTGGCGAATGTGCTTACTTGGTAGAGGAATCCTCCTTTCTCAACGAATGGTGGGTAGTTTACTGTTGAGTAGCGTACTGGTAGGTGGCTGCTTGTAATAGCGTGGTCTGTGTCGTATGGTGGTAGTGTAGCGAAGACACAAATTAGGAAGGCTATTTCAGGGTACTTTGACTGGCTTGTTATGAGGTACTTCCATGGACCCATTGTTACTAGAGGCTTTCCGCCCTTCTCTAGTGGTGGATATGGAGCGAATCCAATGTTTTGCCACTCGTATTCTTCGCTTAGCTTACCTAGCTTTTCGTGGTAAGCTACTTTCTGCCACTCACCCCAGTGCCAGCTTCCGCCTAGCCAGAATAGTACTTTTCCGTTAACGAAGCCCTTGTGTATCTCTCTCCAGCTTGTACCAATCATTGTCGGTGGCAGCACCTTATACTCTTGTGCCAGCTTGTAGTAGAGTTCGTACATCTTTAGTAGAGCTGACTTATCGATGATGAGTTTGCCTGTATCTGGGTCATAGAACTCTCCGCCTGCCTCATAGTAGGGTATTTCTAGGCTTGTACCCCAGTTTGGTCTGTGATAGAAGCCCCACTCTACTAGGCCTTTCTCCATAGCTTCTTTAGCTATTTGAGCTAAGTCGTCCCAAGTTATTTCTCCCTTAATGATCTTTGTTCTCAGAGCCTCTATTTCTTCTTCACTCCAGCCTAGCTGTCTTAGCACGTCTTTTCTATAGTAGAATACTTGGCATGCTACGTCCTGTGGTACACCCCATATCTTGCCCTTATACTTCATAGCATTCCATAGCTGCTCTGGTATATCGGCTACTAGGTCCTTATATTTCTCGACATACTGGTCTAGTGGTACAATCCATCCTGCTTCAGCAGCTTCTACCATGTCGATTCCAGAAATGATGTCGGGTGCTTGGCCAGCCTCAAAAGCAGCTACGAACTTGCTCTTCCATGCACCCCAGTCGCTTACGTGCTCATAGTAGGAGTCAATTTCAATAGTTACGTTGACTCCAATAGATCTGAGTAGTGTTTCTAGAAGCTTTGCTGCTCTCTCTAAGTTCTTTGCCCGGAAGTAGTCTACAGGAGAACCAGCGCTCCAGGCAGTTAACTTAATATGCTTGACTTGAGCAGCCTTAAGCTTGGTAGCAAGGTCTTGAACTTGTTGCTTTAAGCTCTCGTTTTCAGTTTTTAACTTCTGGTACTCCTCCATTGACACTCCTTTAGGAGCTACCATGTAACCGATGACAGCGCCAATAATGATTCCTATAATGAGGCCAGCTAATAGGTAATAAGTTGTCTTACCTGCCATAATTCCCACCTCAGATTACCGCTACTATAAATTAGTTTCTATTATAATATTATAAATCGACTTATAAATGTTTCGCTAAACTCCTTTCTAACTCTGCTTCAAAACACAATTCCTATCAGTAATAATGTATAAATGCAATTAATAGTAGAAAAATATCAGTACCAGTCTTATAAATGATAAGAAACTCAAGGAAACATAAAGTATATTCAGAATATAATATAAATTATAGCCACTATTAACCAAAAAAGAATATATTTTTAGACTCTACACTACAAGAAACACTATCTTTAAAGCTGTTCTAAGTTAACTGTTTTTTCAAAACATGTCTTCGAAGTAGTACAGTCAAACTTATTTAAACTCACTAGAATGAGTAGCTGTGAAAACTCAGTCAAGTTTCATTGAATCAGCTCCTCTCACAGTACTTCTCGTAGCAATTAATATTATAGTGTATTTGATTTTGGGAATCATTGGAGGAAACTTTATTTCAATAAACTGGAGACTCTTAGTACTCTTAGGGCAATTCAATATTCTCATAATTAAGTACGGCTGGTGGTGGCAGCTAGTAACCTCGCTTTTTGTGCACTTAAATCTGATTCACCTGCTACTAAACATGTTTTGGCTAGCCATAATAGGAGCGAGCTTCGAGAAAAGCCTCGGATCAAAGTTTCTCCTAGTATCCTACTTTATAAGCGGCCTCGCAGGAAATCTTCTTTCTTTAGCAGCAGACTTGCTAGTATTTAACCTTAAACTTTACACTATTTCAGCTGGAGCATCGGGAGCAATATTGGGTATTGCAGCGACATTAGCTGTAATAAGTTCGTTTACTTTAGGTAGCCCTGGAAAAGCCATAGCATACCTCGTCTTCTTATTTTTAATGAATAGTTTTGCCGGAAACGTCGATATACTGGGCCACTTAGGCGGTATACTTGGTGGCGCACTCGTAGGATATATTTACGTTAAAGAAAAGTCGCCGAGAAAAGAAGAAAAAGGATTTACTGTAGAGATCACATATAATGTTCCTGTAGAGTATTAAAAAGCTTAGCAATATGTATGCATATCTCTTCATTTTTCTTTACATGCTTATCTAAAAACATGAAATAGTTAATATTAGCTTAGTGCCTCCATTTACTTGCCTTAGAATATTTTTCTTGTCGAACACAAGTAAATGTAAGTATTCTTAAAAAGAACCAATTTTTGCAAGTATACCATAACTTCAAGAAGAATATGGAACAAACGCAAAATATAAATACCCTCCAACAAATATTATCATGTGAAAGTGAGCTGGCTTAAATTATTTGTAAAACAATTATTCAGAAATAAAAAGTTCTTAATGATACTTCTGATAATAGCGCTTTTTGCCATAAAAGTCTACGCTGCACCATGCACACAGCCGTCGAGTGAAACAGACCCAGGACCCCCGCCAGGAGGCGATCCTTATCCGGATCCAGATCCCTTATCTGGGTAGTGGTATGTAATTATGATGATTTGTAGGAAAAATTACCTAATAGATGGATTGGAAAAAAGTTTTTCATACTTAGTAGGGCTACAAGAAAGATATATTTTCAATAATGATAATCGACTGGAAAAATTTATATTAAAATTACTCTCTTTTGCTTTAAATAATAATGGGTAAAATTGGGTGAACATATGGAAAGGTTAAAGAAATGCTTTCTACTATTAATGAAAAATGACCCTAAAACTGCTAAAGTTTTCTTATATCATGCTAGAGTCAAAGCTAACATTAATAGTTTTGATGAACTTTTCAAAGATGAGTATACTTTTAGAAAAGCCTTAATTGATATTTTTGGACGTAAAGGAGCTGAGTTATTTATATGGGCTTTAAATAAATATTCTAGTAAATTAAATGTTATTGCAAAATAAATTATTGGATAAAAAGAATTAATTACTCTTCTTCTTTTATTTTTTTGAGAACACTTCCTTCTAGTATGTAGCCTCCTTGTTCTTCTAGCTTTTTAGCTACTGCATATGCCCAGTATTCGTGTATTTTCATTTTCTTGGACAGTTCTCTTACAGTTATTGTTTCAATGTTTTCTAGGAGTGCTCGTGCTTGTGAAGCAAGGTGATCTACTATTTCTTCCTCTGAAGATAGTATGTAGTCTAGTACTGAGAGTGCTTTTGCTCTATCTATGTTGAGTGTTCTCTCTATAGTTTCCAGCGACGGCCTTGTATCTAGTTCTCTTGTTTCTCTTACTTTATCTACGAAGAGGTGCGCTAGTTCTTCTAGTTCTTTTTTCTCTGGTGTTTCGACGAAGCTGGGTAAATCTATTTTTAGGTCTATCTGCGAGTCTACTAGCTTATATGCTTTAAGTACTCTTTTGCCTACAACTCTCCACTCTCTTTGAACTATTCCTGAGGAGACTAGGATTTCGAGGTGTTCTAGTGTTGTAGGTAGGCTTAACCCCAGTTTTCTTGATATTTCTTGTGCCGTTAGTCCTCTGCGGTTTCCTAGGAGTATTTTTATTATGTTTAGTCTTGTTCGACTGCTTAGTGCCTCTATTGCTAATTTTGCTTTAAATGGTCTATTCCAAGGAATTATGAGCGTCACTGCCTCACCGCAAGCGTCAACATGCTTGAATAAACTTTGATATTAACTAAAAGACCTTTATCAGTAACTTTGCCTACTGTAGTTGATCCCATTGTCAGTGTTTTGCTGCATCCTGGCACTTCTATTCTCACTGAAGATGATAGAACTTCTTTTGCTGTCACTTGCGCTGAAGTGTTTTCAGGTATCTTTATTCCTACTTTACCTGTGCTTGATCTAACTTCTATGTCGAGTGAAGTCAGCGTCAAGTTGCTGTAAGCTATTTCTGCAGAGAAAGTCGATGAAGAACACTTTAGTGAAATACTGGTATTGTTTAGCTGTGATAAGTAGATTTTCGATGTAGTAGAGTGAATGCCTATACTTAACTTCGATAAACTCGGTGAAGCTAACTTTATTTCAGCTACAGCTGATTTCACTTCAATATCGAGCTCTTTAGTTAACTCTGGTGATACCTCTATTATTATTACTCCTTTTTGAGCAGATACATCAATTAAATAAGTGTCTTTGCTTAACTCTGTCTCTGTGATCTCAAGCTCTGGTGTTCCGGAAGCAAATATGTGTGCAGATCTATATGCTGAGATATTGTATAAAATACCTTCTTTTGCTTCATGTATATATATTACACAAGACTTAGCATATATTTTTACTAGTAGTTTCGTTACTTTAGGCAAGTCCTCTACAGTCTTATGATAGTTTTTAACTAGCACTAAGTTCTTGAACTTCAGCTCGAATACTTCTGGGCTCCAATACTTTGAAGGCAGTATTTTGTGCAGAAACTCAAGTGGCTGTGGAGTGTATACGTGTGGGAGTACTATTGCCTCCACTGCGCCAGCAACAAATATTGCTATTATAATTAAACCTACTACTTCCTCCCTCCTCATAACCACCACCCGCATGTGAATAAAGAGAATGGAGAAAACATGCTCACTAATGACGATATAGTTACACCCTTAATGGCAAAAATCATGGTTGCTGCTGCAAAAATACCTATTAACGCTAGTACAATTACTATGGGCAGCACTACAGCCATGAATGCTTTTCCTAAAGAAAGTCCATGTACTTCAGCTACTCCAAGAGTAATGAGATATATTTGCCATATTTTCGCAATTATGTAGAGTACTAGGACAGCTACTAGCCCTAAAAATGGCTTAACTAGCATTACCATTCCTCCTGCTACAATGAGAACACTTGTTATTGTAGAGTAGCCTACAACTACAAGAGTATCTTCTAAGCCGCCTCCTCCTTCAAGAACTCTGCTAAATAGGTATATACCAAGACTCCATATTATCCACACAGCAATGCCTTTGAGAACATCTAGTGAGACTACAGATATCCACGCTACATTAAGTAAGCCGTAGACTATTAGGGGAAGGCCTACTGAAGAAAAAGCTTCAGCGAAGCTTAACACCCATTTTGCTAACATTACTATGAACGCTGACAGCATTAAGCCTCTGACTAAATAGACTAGCGCCACTACTAGCAGTGCACTGAGAGTACTTCTTCTCTCTTGAACAATAATGCTCAGAGTCTCTTTAGGTCTTACAGCTAGTCCTCCTATCCTACTAATCATAGGTGGCAACTCCATCTAACCACCTCTTCTGGTTAGGCTTACATCGATATAGAGGCTAACCATTATATAAGTTTTATCAATAAGTAAATCTCTCCCTAAACTTAACCGGAAATTAGGCGCATACCTTGATAAATTAATATATCTCCGGTTCACTTAGAAAGCGTGCTCGATTCCACAAAAATTCTTAGAAAGCTTGTTTCTATTCCGAGCGAAGTTCGCGTTGAAGAAGGGAAAATAGTTCGAGAAAATTATGAGAAAATAGTTGAAGTAATAGCCGATTTCTTCAATAAAATAAGTGGAGTATATGTAGAAATCTTAGACTTAAGAACAAGTAGCGGAGAAAAAGTCCCTGCTGTTATTGCCTCAATAGATATTGATGCTCCCTCGGTAGCTTTTGTCAGTCATTACGATGTTGTTCCAGCTAAAGGCCCGTGGATAATTGATGGAGAAGAAGTAGACCCATACAAGCCTCTTGTACTCGAAGACCGTATCTATGGAAGAGGTGCTTCAGACGACAAATCAGCTATAGTGTCTTCAATAATTGCTTTAAGTAAATTAGTTAAAATGAAAGAGAAACTAAAGTACAGGCCCTTTATGGTCATTACAGGAGACGAGGAAGTAGGGGGTACTGGTGTAGAGCTTCTTTTAAAGAAAATGTCTTTCGATAAAGCCGTCATATTAGACTCAGATGCCGATAATATCGTTGTAGCAGCCAGCGGAATTATTCACGGATGGATTAAAGTTAAAGGAAAAGCTGGACATGCAGGCTATCCTCATAGAGCAGATAATGCTGTGGAAAAAGCTATCAAGTTTCTACATAAGTTCATTTCCAAGTACAAGCCACTGAGAGAAAGAAAAATTTCGCAGTATAATGCTCCACGAGACTCTCCTAAGCCTAAAACATGGGGTAGATTCAATGTGACAGTAGTTAAGTTAGGGCCTAGAGAACCCGAGAAATTAAATAGAATTCCGGGCGAGGTTCTAGCAGGCTTTGATATAAGGCTTATACCTGAAGAAAAGCCTGAGAATGCTGTAGAAGAGCTGAAGAAAGTATTTAATGAAGTTGTGTCTGAGACAGGCATTACAGCAGAACTCGAAATAACTTGTTGCAGAAATGGCTGGTATGCTACAGACAAAAATCTTGTAGCTGAAGCTCTGTTCTCCGCCGAAGAAGCATATAGGAGAGTCTATGGCATAGACTTTAAGCTAGGCACTATTGCTCAGCTCGGCGGAAACGATGGAACACACTTCTTCAATAAAGGAATACCCTGTGTAGGCTTCGGCACACATAGACCAAACAACAATCTCCACGGAGAAAACGAGTTCGTATACCTCAAAGACATAGACCTTGTAGCAGAATTTATTGTTCAAATATGTGTTAAAAGAAACTAATTAAGTAAACTTTATTTCATTTATAGTAAACACTAGTTCAAGAGGTGTGTCGCCCCCCTGAAATACCTCGTAATATCAGACATACATATAAAGACTCCAGACTACGACTCAGTTAGAAAAATCTTCCTAGACTTTTTCTACCACGAAGGGACTAGAATTCGATAAAATATTTCTCTTAGGAAACATATTCGATTTCTGGATTTGCCCAATTAACGAAATTCTCGAAAAATATAAGGAGGAAATAAGTCTTATGAGAGAATACGCTCAGTCAGCTAAACTCTTTTATATCGTAGGAAACCACGACTGACAAATATGGGAGTCTTTAGCAGACTTAGATATCGACGCCCTCTACTTAATAGAATACTATGACTGGAAAACGAAAACTCTCTACGTTCATGGCCATCAATTCGACCCGCTTCTCCGAATGAACCCCTTAGTCTACAAGTCTTGGCTAGCTTTTGGAACACACTTAGAACAGTTAAATAAAATGCTTAGACCTCTATGGACACAGCTAATAGACCCTATTCTAAACAACGTCAATATAAATAGTAGAGAAACAATAGGCTCTAAAATAAGAGCACTCGAAAAAGGAGACCAAAGTAAAGCCCAAGAAGTATCTCAATTAACAGAAGCCTTTAGACAAAACGCCGAAGAATACCGAAAGAAAAGAGGCGTAGACCTAATAATACACGGTCACACTCACAGATCACTACTAAGTCCAAGCGAAATAGACGCAGGTACTTTTCTTAAAAAAGAAATAGTAGTATACTCAGATGAAAGAGAGTTTATAAGATATATAGTAACTTAATTGCACTTACCTAACTATTTTTAAGTCAAATTTGCATGTAAATAAGCTATTAACTCAAATTAATTACAATAAGTTACTTTAACACTATTCTCGTAATCAAAGCACTTGCTGTATTCTGTTTTTCTATAAAATAAAATTATTATCTGATATTCATTTATATGTATGCTTTAATATATTATGTATATTTGTTTAATGCTTCAATATATTGGAGTGAGATCCGGGGTACTCACCAACACTAGCCCACCTACATGAGTGAGGTCAAGTAACCTAACCCTACTCACTCAAGACAAATAGCCTCGTATGCACGGCGAAGTAGAAAGGAAAACTTTTATGCTTAGTTATACTTTTCTACCTGTGAAGAAAAATATAGTTGTAAAAGGTGTTGATGAAGAAATTTACCGTAAAGTAAAAGCTAAAGCTTCCCTACTAGGCATTCGTGTATCAGATGCTGTGAATATGGCGTTAAAGGCATGGGTAGAAGACTTTTTTGACGAACAAGAAGAAAACAGAAGAGTTGCTAGGGCATTTATTGAGAAAAATAAGCATTTAAAAGGTAAGTATCTAGTCGTAGCTAAAGGAAAAGTTATGGGAGTATATGATACACTTGATGAAGCTATAATAGTCTTGAGAAAACTATGGAATGAAGGAGTACGAAAAGCAATTTTAACAGAAATAGGCGAAGAAAAAGAAGTTTTAGAATGGGGTGGAGGAAGTTTTGAACTTATATCAGATTAAGTACTCAAAAGACTTTACTCCCCCTGCTCCAGTAGTAGAACTAGAATTAGAGAATCCTGTTACTAAAAGAAAAATCAGCTTAGAAGCATTACTAGATACAGGTTTCTCAGGAACTATTATCGTACCCATATTTATTTACGAAAAAATAGGACTTTCTATAATCGAATCGCTTGAACCAGCTTACGTAGTCACAAGCATAGGGTTTTATTCAAAGCTTAAAAAGGCTAAAGCTTACATAGAGATCCCTAAAATCTACAGAAAATTAGTTTGCGTGTACTCATCACATACGATAAAGTACCCTATATTGGGTAGAGACATATTAAATGACCTTGATATTAGACTTAATGGACCAGAACAACTAACAACTATATACAGTAAACACAACGAATAATTTTACTTCATTAGAGCATGAAAAACTAAAGTAGGTGTCTCTGGGAAAGAAACTGTTTCTATAGTAAAGCCTAAGGATTTTAACACAAAGTATATCTTATTTTGCCACTTTTTATTCCGGCCAGCAAAAATTGACAGTGTTCCACCGGGTTTCAGTAGCTGTAATAATTTTTCGATAAATTCTTTTGAATACAGTCTAGGGTTTTTCCCGGGGTTTGGTCCTCCATCATGTATGATGTGGTCGAATTTTTCTGAAATAATGTTTACTGCTTTAACTGCATCTACTAAAGCTATTTTAACTATACTTCGTTTAAGAGCTTCAGAGAATGCTTTAACAGGGTTTCTGTAGAGTGCTATTGCCAGTATTTCTGGCGAATTATCAAGTGTCAAGAAAAGTGATGGTTTTGCCCATTCTACTGCCGCGTAACACGTTCTCCCTAGTCCAGTTCCTATTTCTAGGACTTTCCCTCCTTCTGGTATTGCTTCAGGCCAAGCTATTAGTGAGCCACAGTACCCCATTCTCATGACATTAAAGTCTCCTTTGCGGTAGCCTAGTCCTCCTGTTATCCCATCTATCAGAGAATATATTTCGCCTTCAGATAGCCTCGATATCTTATCTAAGTATGTTTTTTCAGCTATTTTTCTCGACAACAAGTCTACTTTATTTAAATCCCATTTCTTTAGATAAGCATATATTTCGTTGAACATAGTTTTATTCAAATTGCTCTTAAAATCATTCAAGAAATATTACTCTTAATCTGGGCTCTATTTTCTTTATTTCAATAAATCCTTTATCCTTTGTCACTAGCTCCTCTGCTCTATTTATGCAAATAGCGGCTATTACTAAGTCTCCTACACTCTTAGGAGCTCCTATTCTCCTTAATTTCTCTTGAAGTACAGCAGCTAGCAATTGATCATTTTCGTCAGCAAATATTACTGTTCCATGAAACTTTTCATAGTAAAGTATTGGAGGATACTCGTTTAAAGTTATAGAAGTTATGTTCTCATATATATCCTCATTATTTCTTATTTTCTCTATTGCAACAGAAGTATCTAATATCATAACTACTTACCTTTCTCTAACTCGCTTAATAGCATCAATCTATACTTTTCTCGTTCCTTTATTTTATTCAATAACTCTATTTCCTTATCATAGCTATAGGCTTTTATTTCTGTACTCATTCCTATAAGCGACATATACATCAAAACCTCTTTTCTCGTTAATCCTCTTTTCCTAGCCTTTAATTTAAGCAATTCACGCAGAATAGCTCTTCTAGCTATTTCAGACCAATTTACTTCCTTGAACTCCTTCATTAACTCATATAGTTCATCTGGTATTCTAAGTGTAATATTTGCCATCTGTGCACTATGTGTAATTCACATATATAAAATTATATTAAGGTTTTCCGAACCTCTTCTTGAAGACTTTTACTAAAATATTGTATCACCTTTAAGTTAGTTTATTTACATTTATTTTCTTTAATAGTATGTCATTTATGGTATTATTTTTGTTATTATTGTTGTTGCTAGTGTTATCATTATTCCTATTAGTGTAGTCATCATTATTTTGTATAGTTTATCTAATTCTCTTAAGAGACCAACAATATCCGCTTTAAGCTCGCTTCTTAAAGCACTTATCTTATAGTCGAGCTCATTTTTCAGTCTCTCTTCGAGTTCTTTTAAGTCTTGTTTGGTCGCTACTTCACGTAAAGCCGCCTCGACTATGATAAGACGTAGATCAGGCTCTGCTACAGGAAGTTCTACTAGCTCTTTTCTAGCAGCCTTATCTTTACGAAACATTTCAACTATTTCGGCAGCACTACTCATTCTCACATAAAATTGTTCTGTCAAATATATTAAGGTAGCTAGTGGCTTAGCTTTCTGATTTAATATCAGCTAATATTATTCGAAAACTTGCATTCACTTCTACAGAATATAGTTTGTCTATAATTATGCAATATATATGCTATTTTTATGCTATTGCTTATTTTGTGAATATATTTTAGAGTACTCTTTTTTAATTACAATTAAGCCTACTATAATTGAAATTACTAGCGAAACTGCTAGAAAAATGTACACTGGCATGTAGTTTTCCAGTCCTTCTGGCTTACAAGGCTCAATTGGCTCTGCCTTCTTTAAATGCTTAGTAGGCCTTACTGTAATAAAGACCTTTATTTTCTTTAAGTTGACTCTACCGTTGTTTACGCCCGGCCAGTCGTAGATTACTTTAGCTCCATTGTAGTTAAAGTAGCCTAAACTCTTGTCTCCAGCTGGATCGTTTACTACTACGCCTTTATCACTTGTATACCCTACTGCTACTACAAGATGCCCGCTGCTCGTAATCTCAGTGCCCAATATAACGGGGCGGCCGGCGTTTATTTCGGCTACAAGCTCTTCCCACATAGGCGTGGTATCAACATAGGCTTCAAAACCGAATAGTTTGAACAATTCTACTATCTTGCTCCACACTGCTCCTACCCCTGGTTCATAGACGTAGCCGTGTATACCGTAGCCGTAGTGCATTCTCGAGGCATCTGGCTGACGTTCATCAAAAACAAAGTCTCCTACCTTAAATTTACAAACAATGTACTTGCCGTAGAGGCTTTCATGAGGAAAAGGCTTACTGCAGTTAAGAGGCCAGGGCGGTAAAACACCATAGTATGCGAGAACCATTGCGACACACGTAGGTCCACATGAATACCTTCCATCAAACCATTCCGGTACATCGTATTTCTGATTAATGTAAGGTACTTCAAGTACTTTAACAACATTGGGTTCAGCATAAGCTAAGCTTACGAGAACTACAAAAACAGTTAAGCATAAAACTGCTTCTCGCACATGCAAAATTAAAGCCTACTGCTCATAAACATTTCTAGATATTAATGAAGACCGAGCATGTCGCCCGAATACAGTTTTTGAGTGAAGTGTTTTATATCGATGACTTTAATAAACTACTGCGTGAGAGTAAAAGTTTCTAGGAAAATTCTTATACCCGAGGAACCTGAAGGAGGTATTGTTGTAGGCGACGTATGTTATGTGCACAGAGACCGCGATATTCTCGTTCTATCGTATGGCGTCATAGTTGGGAGCGACCGCTACGATAAGTGGCGTGAAGTCTTCAGCTACGATAACGGCAAAACCTGGACTAAAACTCGCTACCTTTTCTCAGCTAAAAAGAGAGAAAAGGGTGTTTACAGGTACTCGGGTTTAACCTACTTTCTCGACAAAGAAAAAGATGTATTACTCATGCTCTATAATAGAGGATTTTATCCCGAAGATGTTCCCACCAAAGCTCTATGGCAAGTATACTGGCGCATACTAGACAAAAGTACTTTTGAGTGGAGTCCAGAAAGAAAAGTAAAGGCCTGCGGTATTGCCGATGACAAATATGTTTTTCCCGGAGTCCCGCGAGGCTCTTTAGCTGTTTCTTGTTCAAGACCCATTAAAACTAGGCAAGGAAAAATTCTTGTACCGTGTCAGCTCAAAGCCGTAGACGAGAAAGGAAATATCTGGTTCCCGTTTCCACACTACTTCAGCCCATTCTACGAATCAGCATTCCTTATAGGAGAATGGAAGCGTGGAGAAATAGTGTGGGAAATAAGCGAGAAAATAACCATAGATCCTCACGTATCATGTAGGCTTTGCGAACCAACAGTCGTCGAGCTGGAAGACGGCCGGCTTTTCGCAGTAATGCGTGGAGATAATGGTGCTTTTCCCGAGAAGCCAGGCTACAAGTGGTACAGTATCTCAGAAGACGGCGGCTACACTTGGACCCCGCCGAAGCCTCTCAAATACGATGACGGCTCTTCTTTATACTCTCCTTCTTCCTGCTCACTTCTCTTTCGAAGCATTAAAACGGGCAAAGTATACTGGATAGCCAATATTGTTGACAAAAATCCTGTCGGAAATAGACCTAGATATCCTCTATGCATAGCTGAAATAGATGAGGAGAAATTAGTGGTCATGAAGAAAACTGTAGCAATTATTGACACTAAGAGACCCGAAGACTCTCCTATGGTCCAGTTATCTAACTTCCGCTGCTATCAAGACAGAAAAACAGGGGACATAGTGCTATTTATGGCGAGGTACGGTGAAAGAGGAGATAAAGGCGACTTAATCATAAGAAGTCCTCTCTACATGTATAGAATCAGGATACTGAACTATGACTAATAATCTAACTCTGAAGATAGTTACGCATAATGCTTACTGGTTTCAAGGGTCTTCTTTCATTGAAGAAAAGCCAGGTGACCCTTTAGGAGAAATATTAGAAAGACTTATCGGAATATATTCTCAGCTAAGTCCCGATGTACTATGTCTACAAGAAGTACAGTCTAAGAGAGCAGTCAAAGAAATAGCAGAAAAACTCCGCATGAAGTGTTTTTATGCAAAAGGAGTTCTATTCCCAGATTACGGTGGAGCTATTTTCCTGAAAAAGAACATCGAGGCGCTGAAGTACCAATATTCGCAGAAAAATGTAGCGAGAATGTGGCAGAAGCTGTCAATTAGGCTAGCTTCAGGTAAAACTATAACTCTATGCAATCTACATTTGCCTTCAGGCCGCCTCTTAGGCAAAAAATCTCTCGTGTATAGGCTTCATAATCTCAAACAAGTTTTCAGCGAAGGAGAAGACCCAGACATACTTGTTGGCGACTTCAATGAGCCTCCTCATGGACCAGTTTACGAATACATGTTGCCGAGAGGATACATTGATGTAGCTAAAGGAGAAGAGCCGACTACTCTTGGAGGACTACGCGTAGACTATGTGTGGGTTCATAGAAGAGTATTGAAGACTGTTCTCGAGTATTCTGTTTACAAAAACATAGTATTTCCAGAGAAAAATATTTTTCTAAGCGATCACTACCCTATAATAGCAGTAATAGCCTTGAAGTAAATTTCGGATATTGACTCGTCGAGGTTACGGTATCCACAATAGCTTCTGACCATGATTCCTAATTATAGTCTTTAAAGCGTTTTGAGTTCTGCCGACCCAGTATTCAGGAAAATCTTTCTGTTCAAAATAATGGTAGTCTGACCCTACAGTCAGCTTCACTCCTCTCTCAACCAACTTCCTTACTAAAATATCGTAGTCTTCTACAGCGTTAACAGTATTTTCATTCACTTCAACTACTTTGTCCTCGCTTGCAGCTACTTCACAGAACTCATCTAGCAACTCTTCGGGTATATTTTTCAAAGAAGAAGTCTTGAAGTAGCCCCATTTAACACCATCTCTTACACCGTAGTCAGGGTGAAGTATTACTTTAAACAGTTCGTTTTCAAGAATACTTATGTATTTTCTATGAACATATTCAATGTACTTGTCGCTAGTCTTCGGCCTCTTCCCCTCGGGTATAAGTTCGCCTAAATGAGGGGCCGCCGATAAGTAGTCTAATGCTTCTAGTACTTCATAGTGCTTCCTCGGGTTTATGGGACATGAACCTTTATCGTCTACTATTTCTACTTCAGCAGACAAAAATACTTCAAGTCTAGGAGAGAGGCGAC
>QMRV01000044.1 GCA_003649445.1 Thermoprotei archaeon
CGCCCCATGTATGGCTATGAAATCGTTAAAGCAATTAAGGAAAAATTCAAGTTTTCTCCAGCCACCGTCACAGTATATGTCGTGCTCTACCGGATGGAGTCTGAAGGCTTAATAAAGAAGGTCAAAGAAGAGAAGAGCGTGGGAAGAATAGGAAGAGCATACTACGCTCCTACAGAAAAAGGCCTTGAGGCCTTCGAGAAAGGCAAAGAATTCATCGAAAACATATATAAGTTACTCTTCTCGTGAAAACATGCTGAACAAGTTTAGAAAATATTTCGAAAAAAACTTAAATACAGCAGCTAAGGCGCTTCTTCGATTAGGTTTAACTCCTAATCTCTGCACAGCAATTTCTCTTGCCATAGGATTTTTCTCAGCATTTCTTATAGCAGCAAAAATGTATACGGCAGCCGCGCTAATGGTCTTAACTTCTGGGTACTTAGATGCACTTGACGGAACTCTGGCTCGTCTTACTCGTGGAGAAACAAAAACAGGTGCTTTCATAGACTCGATGTTCGACAGAATAGTAGACTCAACTGTTCTCTTAGCATTAATGTACTCTCTGATCAGCGAATCTCGCTTGCTAGACTCTATGTTAGCAGCTCTCTTCATGGCGCTTTCGCTTATGATAAGCTACGCTAGAGCTAGGGCAGAAAGTCTCGGAATACAGATAAAGGGAGTGGGACTTATGGAAAGAGCAGAGCGCCTAATTTTCTTAACAATTCTGCTGATACTCTTGCCTTATAGTCCAGGGCTCTCTACGCCCCTTCTTGCTGCAGCAGACGTCTTGGCCGGAGTTACTTTGACTGAAAGAATATACAAGACAATTAAATTATCGCTTAAAACCTAAGCCCTGAACTTCTATTATAGCTCCTTCATCTACTCTCTTCACACTGAACTTTACTCCCAGCATTATTTCAGCAAGCATTATATTTGTCTCGGCATGCGAAGTAAGCTTAGTTGACGAGATAACAGATTTCCCGGCAGCCAGTGCCATAAACGGGACCAGCATATCTGTCAAGTGACTGTCAATAGCTCTGCCCGTAGCTAGTTCCCCAACAAGCTTCGAAGCAGCCTCTTCTCCGACTTTTTCGGCAGGCTTACCTTTTGCTCCAAGAGCATCTGCCCCAAGTATACTTTTCTCGCATACAGCCCATAACACTATTCCACTGCCCGGCCCTAAGTGAGGGTCTTTTCCAGGCTCATAATACTCCGTTTTAATCTGAACATTTTCAAAGCCATGCTTGCTCAAAAAAAGTTGTGCTGCTCTTGCTTGCCTTATCGCAACGTGTGAAGGTAGGCGAACACAGTGCGACACACCCTCTATTCTTTTTACTTCTCCTCTCTCAAGAACATTTATTGGTGTGAGAACTGTCTCAACGGGTCTGCTCCTGCAGATAATGTATCCTCCACCTTTAGGATAGTGTCCTCTTCTCTTGACAGTGACTTCGATACTAAAGCCCATTTTCTCCAGCATGGGGGCTAGTACATAGCGTACATAGTCTATTGGAGGACTCCAAGAAACATCAGTACCTCCAGTAATATGAAGTTCACATGGCCCTGGAGCAAAAGCCAGTACAGGAAGCAGTGCTTGAAGAACAAGGGAAACGCTTCCAGCCGTACCTACATCGAATCTAAACACTCCAGCTTTTCGCTTTCTCGGAATAAACTCTATTTCCCTGGACCCTAC
Source organism: Thermoprotei archaeon (assembly GCA_003649445.1). The sequence continues at coordinate 1,688 of QMRV01000044.1, forward strand.
TCTCAGCCCCTTTACTTCAGCTTCACAGAGTACAGCAACAGCCTTTATTCCCGTAATGTGCTGAGGCCTCAGTCCAGGATTGCTCCTCTTCGCTCTGATGTTTATTACCCGTATTGGGCGGAGAGTTAAAGCTGATAAAGCTATAGCTGTTCTGAGAATCTGTCCTCCGCCTTCACCCACGCTACCGTCTATAGTTATCATTTTCAACACAAAGAAGCCTTAGCTACTGAGCTAATATATTTTCTCTAGCCATACTCCACTGTGCACGCAAGACTCCTCATTGTAAAACATAAATCTACATACATAGGTCTAGCTATCGACAGAAATTACAGGCTCGTTAGAAATACTCCTCCCTTGTCCTCGCCAGAAGACACCCTAACGCTGTTAGGCGAGAGTCGATCTGCTGAACTCTGCACTCTTAAAAGCCTTAATACTTCTACACGGCGCTACGTAGACATAATACTACTTGCGTATCGAGGAAAATATAATCACAGTCCCTCTGTAGTCTCTTATCTCAGTCAATTCCCCTCCTTTTCCGCAAAAACAAAGTTACTGTACATACTCTTACTTCTCATACCTAAGGGCTTCGTCGCTACATACTCTAGTCTGGCTAAAATTCTATCAACTCACCCAAGAGCAGTAGGAGCTCTTCTAGCAAGAAATCCTTATCCTTTGATCATTCCATGCCATAGAGTTGTCAGAAATGATGGAAGTCTAGGAGGTTATTTGAGTTCGCAAAAATATTTACACCTCAAGAAAAAGATATTGACAGAAGAAGGAGTAGAAATTATCTGCAATAAAGTATCATCTGAGAAAATCTTAACTCTAAACGCACTACTCAAGCTCCGCGAAAAAGCAGCCAGATTTCTAGAAACTTCTAGCTGCAAATAATGTTTATATACCAATTTACCTGTGACAAAATGTGATAGACCCCTTATTAATGATACCTGGTCCAACTAATCTTCCTTCAGAAGTCGTAAGGGCTATGGCCCGACCTGCTATAAGCCACAGAGCGGGAGAATTTCACATGCTTTTTGAAGACACTACAGAGAAGATAAGAAAAGTTTTCAACACAAATAGCGACGTATTCATATTAACTGCCTCAGGTACAGGAGGTGTTGAATGCGCCTTAGTAAACACTGTTAGCAAAGGAGACAAAATAATAATTCCTGTATATGGAGAATTCAGCAGACGAGGCAAAGCAATAGCTGAAAAAAGTGGAGCAAAGTGCATAGTTAAAGAATATCCACCTGGCTATGGATTGACCTACGAGGACGCTAAAAAGCTCATAGATGAAAACCAGGACGCCAAGGTGATATTCTTGGTATACAACGACACGTCACCTGGAGTCGAAATCCGTGAGCTAGACAAAATATGTAGGTACGCTAAGTCTAAAGGACTCATAACAATAGTAGACGCGATCTCTATTGCGGGAGGAGATTATCTGAAAATAGATGACTGGAAAATAGACATGTGTGTTATAGGTACTCAAAAGTGTCTAGCTTCTCCTCCAGGCATAAGCATTATTACTGTGAGCCAAGACGCTTGGCAAACTATATCCGAGAAAACTTGCCCTAGCTTTTATTTCGACTTAAAGCTTTACAAGAGGTTCAGTCAGAAAAAAGAAACTCCATTTACCCCTGCAATACACTTGTTATACGCCTTAAATGAAGGCCTATCTCTTATCTTGTCTCAAGGAGTCGAAGAATGGATTAAAAGACACTATAAGAACCGCTCAGCTATCGCCTGCGCATTTACCAGCATGGGGTTCACAGAGTACGTAAAAGAGCCTTTCAGATCCACTACAGTGCTCAGCTTTACCTGTCCTTCCGGAGTAACTCCGGGAGAGCTAGTCTCTAAGCTCTACGAAAAGACAAGAATTCTTGTCGCAAGAGGACTGGGCGAGCTAAAAGAGAAAATCATCCGCGTAGGAAATATGGGTATAACTTCACTTAGAGAAGTACTAGAGCTTACAGCCGCAGTAGCATATATTCTCTCCGAATACGGTGAGCGCTTCGATTTAAATAAAATTATAGAAAACGTACATAAGATATATGAAAGTTAATGTGTATTTTTACGGAGTACTGAAGAAGTTTGCGGGTTACTCTCACATAGAGGTAGAAGTAGAAGAAAATACTTCTATAAAAAAGCTAGTAAGAGCTGTTATCAAGAAAATAAATAAAGCAGATTTTGCAGAAAGATTTTACGATAGAAACAGAGACTTTGTCAAACCCGACATAGTAGTTCTCATTAATGATAAAGACATAAATTTGCTAGAAGGAGAAAAAACGATTATTAAGGAGGGAAATAAAATCGTATTCATACCCTCTATACATGGTGGGTAAAATGGAGTCGCTAAAATACTTAGTATTGACATTAGACGAGCTCTATGAAATGACTCTAGACCTGAGTATCTTAATTAAGAACAAATTACGAAACATAGAGGCCATAGTAGCTGTCTCTAAAGGCGGAGTAATAATAGCACGTCTTCTAGCAGATTTCTTGAATATAAAGTACCTTTACTCAATACAAGTGGCACTCTACGAGGCTCCAGGAAAAGTAGGCAGAAAACCTATACTAGTACAGAGCTTTACATGCAGAAATAAGCATACTACAGCGCTAATTGTAGACGATGTATCAGATACAGGGATTACACTCTCCTTCGCATACGACCACGTAAAGTCTATTATACCCACAGTCTACACTGCAACTCTCTTTATTAAACCGTGGACAAAATATGTACCCGACTTCTACCTTAAGACAACAGATAAGTGGATAATATTTCCGCACGAATACGCAGAGTTCGTGAGAGAGGCCATTAAATACTTTTCTCAGAAAAACTGGCCTCAAGAAAAAATACTAAAGTGGATAACATCCTACTGCGGCTTCCCTGAAAAAATACTACTTAGAGTAATGAAGGTGATCTCCCTTGACATTAGTTAGAGCCGCATACAGCATTTTCTCTAACAAAGTATACTTAACGTATATTATCATTGAAGATTTCTCTTTATCCAGAAACGATTTCGAAGACTTAGTGAAAAACACTAAAAGCAGGCTCCCATTAAGTACTGCTGTTCTTTACATAAAGCCTCATATAGTGTTTTCGCCCAAAATATTGGCTCTCGCCTTTTACTATGCACTTGAAGCCTTTAGACTCAAAGTAAATATTTCAAAGTACATCGATCTAGAAACTCTCCTCTATTTACACGGGAGCAGACAAATCTCTTCCGTTATAGAAAACATAGTGTGGTCTGATGAACCCCAAATGTTCATATGCTGTTGCTCAGTACTCGAAGAGAATTTATCATATATATATCTTCCGCTAAAGACAATATCTCCTAGAAAAACCTGCACAGAGCTCAAGCCAGACTACAAGAAAATACTCTCAATATACAGTATTAGTATGAAGGAACTCGATTCTGTTAAAGGAGAATCTCTAGAGGAGAAGCTGTTTAAACTAGTAGCTTTCAGAATGTCACTTTTCTTTGCTGAGAACTCTCGAAAAACTACTTTCTCTTCTAATCTTAACCAGCGAAAATATGTCATCAGGAGTCAGGACACTTATTCCAGCTAAATCACTTATTATTTCCACTTGAACTATTTTCGAAGGATTCTCTAAGTCGACTTTATATTCTAGCCTCGACGCTATGCTGTCGATTATTTCTCTTTTCTTCAGCATACTTCCTCTCTTATTCACAGTGACTCGGTAAGTATCTTCAGGTGAAATTTTCTTGAGAGCAAGTTCAACTGCCGTCAAAACAATTACGTCAAGTTGAGCCCCGACGACTTTCTCTATGGGAATTACTTTCAAAACGGTTCTAAAGTCCCAAGGTCTCTCTCTAGCTCTGTTCCTGAAGAACTGAACTACGCTAAAGGGGTCTAGCGATGTACGGGCGACAATGAGGCCTGGAAATGGAGTCTTAGTGGCGTGAACTTTTGGGTCGCCGAGCTCCTTTAGATGATACCACAGCTCTGAAATACACTCGTTTTCTCTATTACGTTGAGTAGAAACAAGTAAATTAAATTCTTTAAGCACTACTTATCCCGGCTATAGGCCCAGTTCTTCGGCTGTCAGTTCTACACCAAGTCTTTCCTCTTCTCTCTCGATTTGACCATCCCTAATCCACACTATTCTGTCGCTTACGTCGATCATTTTTAAGTCGTGTGTAGCACAGATCACTGTTACTCCTCTCTCCCTGTTAAGTTCTTTCAGCAAGTTTACTATCTTAAGACCTGTGTTTAGGTCTAGGTTTCCTGTGGGCTCGTCTGCGAGAATTATAGCGGGGTCGTTTGCTAGAGCTCTAGCAATAGCAACTCTCTGCTGCTGACCACCAGAAAGCTCTGTTGGTCTGTGGTGAAGCCTATCACCTAGACCTACTCTCTCGAGAAGCCTCTTCGCTTTCTCTATACGCTTTTCTTTGGGTACTCCAGCAAAAATCATGGGCAGCACGACGTTATCTAAAGCTGTCAGAATAGGTATTAAGTTGAATGTTTGAAAAATATAGCCTATCTTGTGGCATCTTACCCAGGCCATCTGTTTAGAAGTCAGAGTAGAGATGTCTCTGCCGTCTAAAAACACTTTACCTTTAGTCGGCTTGTCTAATCCTCCGATCATGTTGAAGAGAGTTGTTTTGCCGGACCCGCTTGGGCCTAGAATTGAGAGATATTCGCCGTACTTTACTTTCAGGTTAATTCCTCTAAGGGCTTTAACTGTCTCTCCCTTTAGGAAATAGTACTTGTGAAGATCTACTGTTTCAACTACATAAGCTGGCCTAGACATAGCACCACTTCTTTAAACTCGGATAATACTTTAAATACGTTTCGCTCTCTCGACAAAATGTCCAAGACTCTTGAAGTTAACTACGTAAAATCTCCTTGAGAGTTATTTTTATATATTACCTCAAAGAAGCTAGAGAAGGACTCCTATGAGACTAGAGGAAGAGTGGGAAGAGGAATGGGAAGAGGAGGAGGAATGGGAAGAAGAAGAATGGGAGGAAGAGGAATGGGAAGAAGAATGGTAGGTGTTGCAAATGGAGTTCTGCCCTAATTGTGGTAAAGTTCTTTATCCCCAGAGGAAGGGAGGAAAAACTGTGTTAGTATGTAGAGCATGCGGCTATACTGTTGAAGTGACACGCTCCAACAAAAAATCTATGACAATGGTGTACCATGTCAGCGAAGAAATGCACACTAGGACATCAGTTATAGAGAAGAAGGAAGAAGACAAGGAGAAAAAAGAAGCCGAGAGAGAACTCGTGCAAGAGCTCTACAAGGAAATATTCTCTGAAACATACCTTGAGTCAGAAGGAGAAAGTTTGGGAGAAGATTAATTTTGTTTCTTCTATGGTACGGATAGCTGTAGTAGATAAGACTCTCTGCAAGCCGAAGCGCTGTAACAAAGAGTGCTATAGATTCTGCCCCAAAGTAAGGGCTGGAGACCAGACTATAGAGTTCGGCGAAGACGGAAAACCTATTATTCACGAAGAACTATGCGCAGGCTGCGGCATCTGCGTTAAAAAGTGTCCATTTAAAGCAATAAAAATAGTTAATCTGCCCGACGAATACGAAAAGTTTTGTGTACACAGATATGGACCCAATGGATTCAAGCTATACAGACTCCCTCTTCCGCGCCCTGGTAAAGCGCTAGGACTTATAGGTGCAAACGGCATAGGTAAAACCACGGCCATTAGAATCCTCGCCGGAGAAATTCTCCCTAACCTAGGGAAAGTAGACTCTCCTCCTAAGCCTTCCGAAATACTAAAAGCCTTCAGGGGCAGCGAGCTCTTCGAGTACTTTACAAAAATTTTCGACAAGAAACTCAGAGTAGTGCATAAGCCACAATACATAGACAAAATCCCGAAGTACGTTAAGGGGACCGTCGAAGATATCTTAAGAAATATCGATGAAAAAAGTTCTCTAAACGAAGTAATAAAGACTCTTGGACTCGAGTACATAAGGAAGAGAGAAGTAAAATACTTGAGTGGAGGCGAGCTTCAGCGCCTAGCTATCGCAGCCTCTCTTCTGAGAGAAGCCGACATTTATGTATTCGACGAACCTTCTAGCTATCTAGATGTAAGCGAGAGAATCAGAGTAGCGAAAGCCATTAGACGTCTTCTTACTGAGGAAAAGTACGTAATAGTCGTCGAGCACGACCTAGCCGTCTTAGACTACGTAGCAGACTACGTCTGCATACTCTACGGCGTGCCTGGAGCCTACGGAATAGTGTCTCTTCCTAAAGGCGTCCGAACGGGAATAAACGCGTTTCTCCAAGGCTATTTAAGAGACGAAAACATGAGGATTAGAGAAGAGCCTATAGTATTTCACCTAAAACCTCCTGAGAGAAGTTTCCCTAAAGAAGACCTAGCCCTCCACTGGTCTGACCTAAAAATATCTTTAGACGAATTCGAGCTACACGTAGAAGAAGGAGAAGCCTACAGAGGAGAAGTAGTAGGAATACTGGGGCCCAACGGCATAGGGAAAACAACTTTCGTAAAAACTCTTGCGGGAATAATTAAGCCGAAAGAAGGCTCAATAGAGGCCTACACAGAGCTCTCGCTCAGCTACAAGCCACAGTACCTCTCCGAAATAAAATTCGAGGGAACTGTATCAGAGTATCTAGAGGAAGCCAAGGGCACTACACTTTCTTCAAAAGATTTAACAGACATAGTGAGACCTCTGCGTCTAGAAAAACTGCTAGACAGAGACCTCTCTTCACTATCGGGCGGAGAACTACAGGCAGCCGCTATAGCCGCGTGCCTACTCAAAGACGCAGACATATATCTACTAGACGAGCCCATGGCCTACTTAGACGTCGAGCAGAGATTCAGCACAGCCCGCTTAATTAAGAGAATAGCTGAAGAAAAGAAAGTCGCTGTCTTCGTAGTAGAGCACGACATAATCGCTCAAGACTTCCTCTCTTCATCAGTAATGGTGTTTGAAGGCGAGAGAGGCAAAAGAGGCTACGCACACAGACCCATGGGTCTGAGAGAGGGAATGAACCTGTTTCTCAAAAACCTCGATATAACATTCAGACGCGACCTCCAGACAGGAAGACCTAGAATAAACAAAGAGGGCTCTTGGCTAGATCGCTACCAGAAAACGGTCCTCAAAGAGTATTATTATGTGCCGGAGAAAGAAGAAGAGGAGGAAGAGGAGTAGCGGGCCCGGCGGGATTTGAACCCGCGACCCCCGGGTCGCCCCGGGCTCAGAGTCCTTAAGAGCCCGGTGCTCTACCAGGCTAAGCTACGGGCCCAGAACAATCCACCACAACTCTCATTTAAGGTTTTCTATTTTAGCGATTTAAAGACCCTTAACTATACTTTTTACATCTTTAACCGACATTTCTTTTTTACTGCCCTTATAGAAAAGAATTACTCTCTTCACCTTAAACCTGGCTAAAACTTCTCCCGGAGGAAGAGAGCCGAAAGCCTCACTCCAAGAGACTCTCCGGCCAGTCTTGTCTTCAGCGTGAATATACCTGTCTACAACTAAGTCATACCTGCCTTCGAGCTCAAAAACTATTCTAGCTTCGTTTTTCCGAGCCCAGAGAGACAACTTCATTAAATCGCTCTGAGTAATCACAGTATTTAAGCGAAGAACTCTGTTAAATGCATATCTCCTGTTATCTCATCAAATGATATACCTAAAGCCTCTAGAATCTGCTCGCAGCTTGTCCTAATATGCGCCAAGTACTTTTCCTCGTCTATCTCATCTATTCTCGCGAGCTGCAAAGCTTTCACCCCGTCGTGCCCTCTGACTTTAACAAAGCTTATTACATCGCCTACATCAATATTCTTGCCTACAGCCATAAGCTGCCTCGCGGCTTTAACATGCTGTGGAGTATTTTTGGTGTACTGATCAGGGTGTTTTGAAAGAGTCACTTTAATAGATAACTCATTCAAAGGTATTTGCCTCTTCTTCAGCTTTATATACGTGTCTTTCGTAATTTCCTTAACAGCGTCAATAGCCTTCTCGAGGTCCTCCAGAGTCTCTATTTTCGCGAGCTCATCGACTATCTCGTTGAACAACTTTTTAATAAACTCCGGCGTGTTTCTCTTCTTACCAACTAAACCCTTTATGTCGACTTTTCCTCCATCTTTAAGAACTCCGAGGTAGTTTTTCTTGCGGCCACTAAAAGCCACGAACTTATACTCCTTATCTACGTCAAGGTCGATTCCCAGCTCTTCGTCAACCCACTCAAATAGCTCTTTAAGCTTGTTTCTATCGGGCATCCAGAGAAAAAGGCTGTCCGTGTCACCGTAGAGCACAGTCAAGCCGAGCTCGAGAGCTTTGAGTATGCTCCTCGAGATCGCGTGCCTTCCTAAGGCAGTAGTGCTTTCTGCCACAGGCGGACAATATAGAGGAAATGTTTCCGCACCGAATACTCCGTAACTCGCGTTAATAAATACTTTGAGCGCACTCTGAATCACTTTATATCTAACTCTCTCTTCTAGAGGAATATTCTTGTCTTTCGAGAGAGGCTTGAAGACATAGACTCTCAGATCTCTCAAGAAGCCTACTACTTTAGACGAAATACCTACTTTCTTCTTGCAGACCCAGTGATTTGTGCCAGGTATAATGTTGTCTCGGCACTCGGGATGTGGACAGCGGACTGTCTCATAGGACAAGTTCCACTTCTTGATTACAGAGGGGTACAGAGAGGCGAAGTCTACTACGACTACGTCAAAAAAGACTCCAGGAACAGGTGTAATAACTATTGCTCCAAGGTATTTCTTTCCCTTTATAATAGCTTTTGTCACTACCTGGCCTTTGAGTCTCTGCAAGTCGTCGGGCTCCGGTATTAAATAGTTTTTCTTTCTGTGCTCGAAATACATCATGTTCTTTATCCAGTTAGAGACACCGCTCCTCGTGAGATCGTCCATAGGGAGCTTAGCTATTCTCATCAAGAGAATTATCAAGTTCATAGTGAGGTCGTCGTTAAACGTCGTCAGCCTGAGAGTCAAGTCGGCGTCTCTGAAACAGTACTTCGCGAGCTCGCTATAATCGAGCTCACTTATAGGCTTAAGCAAGTGTATTTTACCTACACCTAACAGCGCTTCGGCAATAGAGTCTAGTGTTTTTGATTCCTTATAGGCTCCTCCAAAAGCGTAGTTCTGTATAGCTTTATTGAAGAAAAACTTGTAAAGATCAATGTGTATGCTCACAGGAATCCTCGCCTCGTTCTGTGTAAGCACTATCGGTATTTCTTCTCTACTAAAGCCGAGCTTCAGCGCTCTGTGGAAAAGATACCGAAGGTCAAAGTTATCGCCGTTGAAAGTAAGCACCACAGGATACTTCGTCAGAATTCTGAAGACCTCTTTTAGAAGCTCTCTTTCGCTCTCGTAGAACTCTACTTTATAGTCTCCATTTACTAATATCTCTTGAGTTCTTCCGTCAGCGAACTCTCTTTTAAGTAAGAGTACTTTCTTCAAGCCATCTGTAGCCGAAATAGCTACTGCTATTACTTCGTAGAGAGCATCGCTGGGATTAGGCACTCTGTCCGGCTGAGGACTGAAGACCTCGATGTCCATCGCCACTCTCTCTATCTTGGGGATATCTGAGAGTAGCAGCTCACACCACTCTTTGATCTCGTCTCTCAGCTTCTCAGGATAGTATCTCGCTACCTTGTCTACCAAGTCTTCGGGAACATGAGGCTTGATCGGCTCTATTTTTCCATTCCTGACACGGTAAATCATTCCCGGAATGAGCCTCCTATCGTAAATGTAGCACAGGTGATATCTTATTCTAGCCTCCCACACTCTCCCCTTCAATATCTCTCTAATAGAGTCCTTGCGGCCACCTATAGCCAAAGGATCCTTGGCGATAATTTTAGTCAACACTACTTCGCGGTCCCTAATTAAATCATATTTAGACACAACTTCAAAGTGATCAAAGCCCCTGTGCCTAACTACCTCAGGGTAGTTTTTAACAAGTTCTTCGGGAGACACATCCGAAAGACAGTAGGGCTTATGACCTGTATTGTCATACCAGAAATACATTTTCTTATTCTCATAGTCATAGAGCTTCAGAAGCGCCTTCCCTTGCTCACCATCATATGTGACAGAGAGCAAGAGACAAGGACCAGTATTATACGCTACCTCAGCCTTAAAACGAGTCCCAGCCTCAACTTTCTCCTCAAACTCCTCTACCTCCAAAACCTCTTCCTCCCCCACCATTACGCTATATCACACAAACAGCAAACCTATTAACTTAACTCAAATACTCAAAAACTATTACTACAGCAACTATATTACTCTCCTAGTACAAATTAACAGCAGGGCCCGTAGCTCAGCCAGGATAGAGCGGCGGCCTCCGGAGCCGCAGGACCCGGGTTCAAATCCCGGCGGGCCCGCTATTACAATGCCTGTGATGTAGGAAATAAATGTATAGATCGATGAGTGTAGCTTTGCAATTACTCCAAATTCTTGGCGCTTTTCTTGGTGATTCTAATTTACGTAAATGATAACCTATACTATTGGAGAGAGTTAAGAGGCTTCATAGCTATAATATTATGTGGTAGAGAGTTATGCCTAGCGATGCTATAAAAAGCTGTTTTGATTAAAACTAGCCCTAGAACATGGGTCTTAAAACCAAATTTAATAATATTAATATTATTGGCAATATCTACAATAAGTAGCTGTTTCTCGCAATAAATTGACTAACAAATATAAATGCTAGTTGTGTTAACAATATTGATGTTTCATATAATTCAAGACTCCCTCACATTTTTAAATCCGGCTATTGTTATATTTACTAAGTTCTTTATAAAAACTTCTTCATTCACATCCTTAGGTTTTCTGAGTATATAGCACATTAATCCTCCGAAGAATGCTCTTAAAGCGACTTTTCCCTTAATCGAAGACCTACCAAATACTTTTTCTGCTACTTTACTGATTTTTTCTTCGCACAAACTGTTTATTTCTTTAGCTATTTCTTCATATAGTGATTCTAAAGCCATTGTATGTAAAAGAAGATTCCGTTGGACTGGATCCCTGTATTTTTTCATATAGCCTTTCCCAATACACTCAAGTATTTTTTCACCAGATAATCCCGATTCCAGACATGAATCAATAATTTCTAGCGGAAGACTTCGTTTAGCAACTTCTATAATTAGTTCTCGTTTGCTCCTAAAATACCAGAACACTAGACCCTTAGAAACTCCGGCTTCCTTAGCTATGAGATGTATTGGTGCCTTGAAAAAACCATATCTTGAGAAAACCTTCATTGCAGCTAATATAATTCTCTCCCTCATAAGCTCCTTATTTTTAATCATTGCTCACCGCCCTTCTCTTCAAGCATTCTTTTTACAATATGTGCTGCTGAAATATACAATATTGCTATTAGAGGCTGTATAGCTGGAATTAATACTGCTGGAATGGCTGCAGTTGGACCTATAGCTAGGACTGTCATGGTTGTCGCGACACTTTGATCTTAGTTAGAGAAATGAATGTCATGGCCATATGATCTCTATACCTTATACTCAATATCTTACTAGCAATTATGAGAACCAATATAATTGCTGTGTAAATTACCAACTGTGCTGAGATAACATATAATGCTAGACTTGGGTTTGATATGAGTAATCTAGCTTTATTCGCTATTAGAACCCCTATTAATACTAGCATGAAAGTTATCGTCCATATAGATAAATACGGCTTTATTATTTTCATTATTTTATTCTCTAAACATTCTTTTACTCCTTTATCTTCGGCATCTAATATGTTTCCCCCTGTGCATTCAAGCTCTCCTTTAGAAGCTCGTGCTAGCTTCTCAGCCTTTCTCCTTACGGAGTAGTACCTTACTACCTGTCCGAGAATTAGTGGGAATAGAAGAGCTACTACAACTGATTCAATTAGAACTGTTATCGGCAAACTTATGTGAACACTCTGCGCATATAAAGCTATATATGTTGGCGCGGCAAATAATGCCATAAGTACACTTAGAATAACTAGAACTGTCGCAAGCTCTATATTACCTCCAGCGAGCATAACATAAGCTACTGAAGCACTAGATACAGGTACGGAATTAGCAGCAATATAGCCGACACCAATAACCCTATTACCTATATGGCTTGCAAATAGCATTGCAAGTAATGGCGTAATGATAAATATTACAACTATCGCGACTCCTACTTCCTTTAGCTTAAATCGCAGCTCTTTGCCCATCTTCTCGGACCGCAACTGTATCATCGATGGAAGATGAGTCCCTATAGCGAGAAAAAGTATTACATTCTTAATAGTTTCTTTATGAGTCTTAAAGTAACCTGCATTACAGTATCCAATAGGAAGAGCAATTAGGATTACAAGTATTACATAGACTACTAGATATTTTTTTAAGATGAGTAGCTATTCTTGCTGAATCCACTATGTTGACCACCGGGTCAGAAACAGTTAAAACCTATATAAACTTACCGGTTAGTCAATCCAATTGGTCAATTGAAACCTTTTCGAAAATAACGAAACCTGATAGCTGATTACATTATTAAACCAGTGAGAAAACAATCGAAAATGCTTTTGTATGCCTAGCACACATTTCTAAGTAAAATATTTATAGAATGGTAAGAAAAATGAAACACATAAAAATATTATAGCTATTAAGAAGCAATTCAATAGCTTGCCTTCCTAGTGACATGCTCATTGCGTATATTACTCATCTTTTTCTCTTAGAATCCATAGAAAAGCTGCCGACATTAAGGCTCTTCCTCCAGGTTCTACCTAAATTACCACTGTTCATAAGAGGGAAGGACATAAGATAAAGAGCCAGCACCTCGACATTATAGAGTTTTCAGCGATAATACCAACCGCTCCTAAGGGGTATGGAGTTGCTAAGATGTTTAAAGAGAAGCGGGACACTATTTTCCAATATTTACTGGCAATGTTCATGCTACTCCTATGCATAAAGAGACTTTGAACAACAATATAGACGTTGTCTTCTTAGATGAGGAAGAACCAATAAGAGCTAAATTCGCAATAAATGTAGCAAAAGATATAGGTTGAATAGGGATTAGTTGAGATGCCGCAAAAACAATTCTCCTTCAGAAAAATTCTCTATTTTTTTGGCAAAAAAGACCTAAGGTTAAGTAACAAAAATTCCAGAAGAAAATTGGTAGCCCGGCCGGGATTCGAACCCGGGATCTGGGGGTCCAAAGCCCCCCATGCTTGACCGCTACACCACCGGGCTGAAACACTAATATTAATACAGTCTAATAAGGTTTACCGTCTTCTTAACAACTACTTCCAGCTACTCTAGCAAACCGCCACCTCACCCTAAAGACTTCCATCTAATTAGCACTCCTTAAGTAGAGAGCAAAGCCTATAAGTATACGTAGCAGCGCGGCAGCTAACTTCTTTACTAGAAAAACTCTTATACTACACTACCGGCGTCTCAGTAGCCAACACAGAGCAACTACAGCGAGCCTTCCTACCCCAATACTTTAAGCCTCCCACTCAATAAAACTTCTCAACTCTCATTCTCAGCACACAAGCCACTATCACTCAGCACTACTCCAGTACCACATCGCTTTAACTCAATAAAACATCCAAATAGCTTACCCACCAACCTATCCCCCAAACCAAGCAGACCCTAGCATTGTAAATAAAATAAAACAAAACACCCCACTACTTTTTCCTTTTTCTTCTCACCTTTCTTTACAACTTTATTAATAGCTTATTCGTCATCGCCTCCATACTCTAAAAGATACCCATAAGCATCATAAACAGCCCACAGAAAACTCACATCAAAACTCTACTAAACTAGCTAACGAAGCTCCTCAAGCAAGTCTTCCACCTCATCCTCAATATAATCGTCAAAACTCCTCGAAAGACACTCGCAAAGCTTCTCCCCAATAAACTCAATTTCCTCTCTACATAAAACATCCTTCCTAGCCAACTCAAGTAGGTATTGAGCAGCCTCAACTCTTACTTTAGGATGCTCGTCGCAAACCAGCCTCAACAAAACATCCTTAGCTTTTTCGCCGAAGTAAAGCCAGTAAGCACGAAGCCTATAAGACTCAAACAAGGATACTTATCGTCAACAAGATTGATAAGTACTTACAGAGACTCCGCTCAACCTCTTACACAGCCTATAGAGACTCCAAGCAGCTACACGCCTAAAATAAGGCTCACTAGAAGCAAGAAGCTCGAGCAAGCCCTCGATATCCTGCTCGCGCCTAAACTTACCAGCCAGCCCCTTCACTTCATTGACTTTCTCCCAGCCATACTTAATAGCAACAATATTCGCTAAAGCAGCATTTCTCACCTCATACCGACTATCCCTTAAAGCAACTTCATCCAAAATACGCAAAACATTATCTCTGTATCTAGGATCCCTCATAGTAATCTTACACAAGCCGTAAACAGCCTTCTCACAAGCCTCAATCTAATCACTCTTCAAAGCCCTCTTAACCCAGCCGTAAACTCTATCAACATACTTCACAAGATCCTCGTCACTACACTCTTTAACAAACCAAGATAATCAGGCGTCGACTACGCATTCAGGCATATCCTTATAGTAGCTTCACAAAACATCAAGCCCCCGCAAAGACCAAACCTAGTCTCACAAACTTCTCAAGAAAACCTACAGAACACATACATCCACACATTGCTCTACATAAAGCACTACACAGAATACTGCAGAAAACAAGCTAAAGCCTCCCGCTCAGCGCCGTGTAGAGGTGTGACCTATACGCCCGGAACCGGGACCCCAGCAGACACAGCGCCTCGGGCGATTGGGAGTGGCGGGCTGAGCGCCTCGGCCCTAACGGGCCTCGGCGCTTACACCCCCACCCCATCAACCCCGTCTTCTACGGGAGCCCTCGTCCCCAGCACAGGAGCGGTCGCCCGCCCCCAAGCGCTGGGGAATGGCCGCCTCTTTTCGGGGAGGGCTTCGGGCTTAGATGCTTTCAGCCCTTATCCCCTACGGCGTGGCTGCCCGGCACTGCCCTGCCGGACAACCGGTACACTAGAGGCCGCGGCGCCCCGTTCCTCTCGTACTGGGGGCACCTTCCCCTCAGGCGGCCGACACCCCCGGCAGGTAGAGACCGACCTGTCTCACGACGGTCTAAACCCATCTCACGTTCCCCTTTAATGGGCGGGCAGCCCCACCCTTGGGGGCTGCTGCACCCCCAGGATGGGAAGAGACGAC
>QMRV01000045.1 GCA_003649445.1 Thermoprotei archaeon
GGGTCTTTAGATCACTTGAGAGAAGTTCCCGGAGATAAGCTGTTTTTTGTGCACATAAATGACTGCGAAGACTTGCCTCGAGACAAATTAGCTGACAAGCATAGGCTCTTCTGCGGTGAAGGAGTAATACCTTTAGTCGACGTACTGAAAATCTTCCGTGAGAAAGGTTACGAAGGGTACTTGTCTGTAGAGATTTTTAGGGAAGAGTACTGGAAAATGAATGTCTTAGAAATAGCGAAGAAAGCGTACAGTAGTTTAGTTAAAGTGGCTTCTTCTGCTGGAGTATCTCTCGATTAGGTGGTTTAATGAAAATTAGGCTCGCTTTTATTGGAGCAGGTATAATGAACCAGCTGGTCCACATACCTAATTTCATGAGTATTAGTGATTGTGAAATAGTAGCATTGTGTGAGCTCAGAGAGAAGCTAGGTAAAGCTGTTGCCGCAAAATACCATATTCCACGCTACTATAGATCTCACTTAGACATAATTGATGTAAAGGATATAGATGCATGTGTTGTAGCTGTAGCAGACGAGCTTCACGCGCCTATAGTCATAGACTTACTCAAGTCAGGTAAACATGTTTTTGTAGAAAAACCTATAGCTACTAATTCCCGCGACGCCAAAGAAATGGTAAAGTGTGCTGAAAAAAGAGGAAGAATATTAATGGTAGGCTACATGAAACGCTATGACCCGGGCTGTAGGTACGCTAAAAGTCTCGTATCAAAGCTTATGGTCAGTAAAGAACTAGGAGAAATAACATACGCTAGAGTACATTGCTACGGCGGAGACTGGCTTGGAGGCATAATAGGTACAAGTCCTCTTGTTACTTCAGATGAACCTAGACCTGAAGTTAAGCCTCGGCCTCCTGAGTGGATGAATCTAAGTGAATATTCTAGATACAGAGCTTTTCTCGATGTTTTCTGCCACGACATAAACTTAATGAGATGGTTTTTCGGCGAGCCAGTGAAAATAGTTTACTCAACTTTTCACGATAATACGCATAATTCAGTGATATCTTACGAAAACTTCAACGTGGGATTTGAAACAGGCTTTATTAAAGCTCATTTCTGGGACGAAGAGCTGAAAATATACTTTGAGAAAGGATGGATTAAAGTGAAACCTCCAATACCTTTGCTCAGAAATATTCCAGCATTAGTAGAAGTATACAGTAGCCAAAATAGAACGTTTAAGCACTGTTGGGGAAAATGGGAATGGGCATTTAAGAAAGAAGCAGAACATTTTATTGAATGCATTAAACATGATAAAGAACCCTTAACTAACGGTAGAGACGCTTTAAAAGACGTAAAGTTAATGGAGAAAATCTATAAACGTTTCCTCGAAATGAAACAGGTATAAATATGCTTTTATATAAAAGTCCTTCGGCGTAAATTTTTATTAACATTATGCTCTACAAAAACATATGTCCGAGAAACTTAAGATAGGTATCTTTGTGCCTCAAGGATGGAGACTTGACTTACCTCCTGATTTACCTGCTACTGAGCAGTGGAATCTCATAGTTAAGGTAGCTAAAAGAGCCGAGGAACTAGGCTTCGACTCATTATGGGTCTTCGACCACTTCCATACAGTACCGCAGCCGATTAAAGGTAGGTCTGTTTTCGAAGCATGGACTACGCTAACAGCATTAGCGGCAGTAACTGAGAAAATTAGGCTAGGAACATTAGTTACTTGTGTTCTCTATAGGTATCCAACTGTCTTAGCTAAAATAGTAGCCAATGTAGATGTAATATCAAACGGCAGAGTAGAATTCGGTATAGGAGCATGCTGGTACGAAAACGAGTTCAGGGGCTACGGAATACCTTTCCCTAAGCCAGCTGACAGAATAAAGGCGCTAGACGAAGCACTACAAATTATTAAAATGATGTGGACTCAAGACGAAGTAACATTCGAAGGAAAGTACTACAAAGTAGAGAAAGGACTAAATGATCCTAAGCCTGTACAGAAGCCCCATCCGCCAATTTTAGTAGCAGGAGCAGGAGAGCAATTAACTCTAAGAGTAGTAGCCAAACACGCTAACAAATACCATGTCTGGGGAGACCCAGAGTTCTACAAAAGAAAACTAGAAGTACTTAAAAAGCACTGTAAGAAAATAGGCAGAGACTTCAATGAAATAATAAAGGTTCACGACGGCTTCTTAATAATGGGTGAAAGTGAAGAAGAAATCAAAAAGAAGATAAAAGAATGCGAATTTCTCGTACTGAGTAAGTCGAGCTACGAAGGATTAAAGAAAACACAGTATATAGGAACACCCGAAGAAATAGTAGAAAGAGTTAAGAAATACGTCGAAGTAGGCGTCAGAGAATTCATTTTCTACTTCCCCGATGCGTATAAGATAAAGCCGATAGAAGAATTTGCAGAAAAAGTACTTCCAGAGCTAAAAAGACTATAGCTTTAAGTCTCTTCACCTTTTTAAAAGTTTTAGTAATGAGACTTTAACTAAAGTCTTTAACTATTTCAGCAATTTTTTCGGGAGTATATATTTCGACTCCAGTCTTAGAGATATTTTCTGGAACACTTTTAGCAACTACTATCAGTCTTCTTACTAAGTTTGAAACCTTAGACTTAAAGTCATATACTTCGCTGAGACTCACCTTACCCATTTTCACCTCTATGGCTGCAATAGGCTTTCTTCCTCTCACTAAAACGCCGTCTATTTCGGGCTGAAAACGCTTCTGAACTTCAGCATCCAGTATTTGTGCAAACAAATCGACTACGAAGCGCTCGTAGTAAAATGGAATTTTCTCCACGGCTTTCTTCCTAGTGAGGCTTAATGGAGAACGAAGCTCATAAAACCCTAGCTTAGCGTCGAGATAGAAAAAGAGGTCTAGAAGAGGAGAATCTATTGTATACAGATATCTTTTCTTATTGAATACCTTTATTTTCCTGACAAGTCCCATTTCAACAAGATTACTTATGTACTTTTTCACATCCTGCGACTTCAGATGTTCGCTCAATATTCCTGAAAGATATGAAGCAACTTCTCCGGGAGTCTTACAGCCACAAGCAATAGCTCTTAGAACAGCCTCGTATCTTTCAGTAAGCTCTCTTTCTTCTTCTAAAAAAACTTCCCCTACAAGACCTCGAGCACTTAGCCTCAAAGCCTCTACAATTTGATCTATTATTTCTCCATACGGTTTATCTAGATCTATGAACTCTAGTATCCAAGGATCACTAACTAAAGGAGCAAGCATTAAAGCTTCTTCTGGTCTCTTTAGTTTAAGTAAAGCGCGTAGTACGTCTAGCGGTTTAGCTAAGCCTAGCTTAACTGGCTTAACTATCCCAAGAAGAGGGCTGCGTGAATGCATAATTTTTCTTGAAACTAGCATGCTAGAACCCACTAAAATAACCTTAGCTTTGCTCCAGCTCTTCGCGTAATGAAGAAAATCTAAGAAATTTTCGGGAAGTCTCTGAAACTCATCTATAACTAAAACAATATTATCTCTAAGAAGATTCTTAAGTCTCTCTAAGAAAACAGAGTAAGTAAGTATCTCTATGTTTCCTGCACTCTCACAAAATATTTCCCTCCCTCTAGTTACAAAAAAGTAGTAGTCATAGTGAATCATACTTCTAACAAGAAAAGTCTTCCCTGTTTTCCTTCTACCATAGAGAAGAACCCATCCTCTTCCCTCAAGCTTTTTAGCTTCCGAGCGGGGAATTATAAGACCCATACCCATAAAACCCATACTCTAAAGTCCCTTTAATTTCTTCCGAATCATAGAGTCCGAAATCATTAAACAAATTCTAGTGAAAACTTTATAAATAATATTATTCTTGATATTTT
This sequence comes from Thermoprotei archaeon, assembly GCA_003649445.1. Next base: position 3,799 of record QMRV01000045.1, read on the forward strand.
ATAATTTAGTGCTTTATATTACATTATTTTTCATTTAAAAAACTGAATCATAAGGACTATATAAGCTTTAGTAAAAGCGCTATCGATATGAGCTCTACAACTACAAAAGTATTAGTAGATTTAGTTAAGAAACTAGAAGAAAAGAATGTTAAAGTATTGGTTAACAGTAAAATAAAAGGTGAAAGTGGAATTTATCATAACTTCGATTTAATAATAATGGGTAATAAAACATTATGTATAGATATACTAGAAAACCTTACACTTAAAAAACTCATCGAAATTTTAGCAAAAGCACTAGACTTAGGTCCATTTGCAGAAATATATGCATTAATTAATAGGAAACATTGTGAAAAAATTCAGTTTAATACAACTAAGTTTAAAAAATATACTATGACGATATAAGTGATTTACCTAAGTTACTTACATCTATTGTCAACAATTAATATTGAAGACACTTTTCTCGAACATTAACATTATTTTTTCAATAGTCTTTACAAATGTTTTTAATGTTAACAAATGCTGTTAATTAACCTATAATATATTTATTTTAATTACTTTCTAGTATTATATAGAGATAATTTTTAGTGAAAGATGAGTTCCTTATATTCTTTTTTGAACAAAGCATTTTACTTTGGGGTGAAAATTGTTTTTAGAAAGACTTAAATATCTTAATTACCTAAGAGTACAGGGCATTTATGTGCTTTAGTGAGCAAATAGCTGTGACATTGTACTTATTAATTCTATTTATGCCTAGAATAAATGTTTCTGCTATTGTATGTCCTCTCTTAAGTTACTTAGCTGGAGCTCGAGGGGACGATCATGGAGCGTTTGAGTAGTCTTTTACGCGAAAAACTTAGATGGAAAATTGGTCCAGAAAGTATTCAAGATCCCTATAAACTGTTTGATAGAATAGTATCAACATATGGGTATAGCGTAGCGTCTGAAATATTTAGAGAAGCAGGACTTCCTGTTCCGAGTAGACTTGTTACTATGAAGATTATTTTGATTGGGGATTCTGGTGTAGGCAAAACTAGTTTATGTACAAGATTTACTCAAAGAGAATTTAAAGAAGACATTAAGTCTACTGTAGGCGTGGCCTTCGGTACTAGAATAATTTTAGTGGGAAATGATACTCTAGTTAAAGCAGTTATATGGGATACTGCTGGTCAAGAAAGATTTTCTTCGCTCAGACCTCTCTACTACAAAGGAGCAGCCGGAGGTCTCGTAGTATTTGACGTAACTAGAGTAAGCTCATTTGACTTTGTAGAAAAATGGGTTAGCGAAGCACGAAGCGTCGAAAGAGACTTACCTTTACTCCTTGTAGGTAATAAAATAGACTTACCTTGTAGAAAAGTATCTGAAGCTAATGCTTTAAAGAAAGTCGAAAAACTAGGTCTTCTGGGCTATATTGAAACTAGCGCTAAGACTGGACAGAATGTCGACGAAGCATTTTTAAAACTAATTCGAGGAGTTCTTGAAAAGCCTTGCTCAAATATAAAAATAGTTACTTTAACTTAACATATTTTCATTTAATTTTAAACATTTCTGAAGCCATATACTCTAATGTTAACTAGAACTCCGTTTAATATAAGCGTCTAAAATATATAAATTTTCTCTAGATAAAAATAAGTATCAGTAAAAATGGATTAATTTATGTATGAAAATGAGCTTTCTTGAATACTCGCTCAAGACTTTAGCAGTAGTGTGTCCTCTTTGCAAAAGTACTTTAACTATCGAGAAAGCTACTAGATGTGGCACTATTATTCAGAGAGCTATCTTATCTTGTACTTCATGCAATACTTTATTTAAAGTTTATGCAAGAATCCCTGTTTTACTTAAGCCGGGTCAGTATGCTAGCTGGAACCATCCCTTCGTAGAAGCTGTCTTCGGTTTCACTCTCGAGTCCTATGAAAAACTATTAAAGAAGTATGGTGTGGAAGAAGTCAGAAGAAGAACTTTCAGAGTACTCAGAGGAGAGTATTCTCCTCCTAAAGTATTTTTCAAAGAACCTGTTGATAGAAGGCTTTTAGCTATAGGTGGCTGGCGTATTAGAAAATGCTATGTTGAAAAGCATTTGCAAAGAATTAAGGAGCAAACAAAGAGCTCTGTGTCTCTTAAAAGAATGGTCGATATTGTTAGAGAATATTCTCCGAGCAAAATACTTGATATGTGTTCTGGTGGAGGATTCTTTTTAACCTGTCTCATTGAAAAATATAGAGACTTTAAAGAATTCTATAGCTTTGACATAGATTATAAATGTGCTAAAAGAGTTGAAGGTACTTTAACTTACTACAAGCTCTTAGACAAGTCTTTACCTATGGTCGCTGACGCTAGAGCAATGCCATTTAAAGAAAACTACTTTGATGTAATTACCAATAATTGCGGCTTTAGCCAAATTCTCGGATTTGCTAAAGCTGTTAAGGAAGCTTACCGTGTGCTTAAGCCTGAAGGAAAACTTGTTGTGAGAGAATTTTACGGCATTACTACGTGGGACAGTGACCAAACTCGAAGAGAACTTGGATTTACTGTAGACGAATTAGTAGAATTTTTCAGATACTGTGATATTTATGTGGACAAAGAATCCTTTATTGAAATTATTGAGAAAACCGGGTTTACTATTGAATTAATAGAGGATATTGATGAAAGATACTACTTACTAGTGTGTACAAAGTAATCAGCTTTGCTAAGGGTCAAGTCGCTAAAATAGCGTTTATATTAAGTTTAAAGAGTAAGTGGAGCTTTTTCAGGCTTTCCATCTAACTCCAGTACTATTACTGTGTCATAAGGATCTGGTGCTAGCCTCGGTAGTCCTTTAAGAAATACTCTATCTTTTTTCTGCTCTACTTTTACTTCTTCTCCTGTCGTGAGAATATAAGCTGACTGCACTGAATTCGCTACACCAGCTACACATATTTCTTTACCAGGCCACCTAAATGCATGGACATAGACCTTGTTTCCCTTAGCTGTCATAGGGCCTACCGTTGTTGTGAAGGGGCAGCGCTCCGACCCATACACTGATTCTCCGTGAACTCTCATCCACTCTCCTATTGCTTCAAGTCTTTCTAGTGCTTCCGGCGGAAATGTTCCGTCGGCTCGAGGCCCTACATTTAAAAGCAAGTTGCCTTCATAGCTGGCACATGTCACTAGAATCTGTATTAACTGTTTAACAGTCTTCCAGTTTCTATCAGCCTCAAAGTAGCCCCAGCTATCGTTCATAGTCATACATGTCTCCCAAAGCCTCCCAGGCTTAGAAGGCCTTATTACTTGCTCAGGTGTATCGAAGTCTTCCGGCAACCCCGACCGATTATTTATGAGTATTTGTGGCTGAAGCTTTCTTACTTTAGCGTTTAGTTCAGCGGCCCGCCAGTCCTCGGCCGTATAAGGCCAAGCTCCGTCATACCACAGTATGTCTATTTTACCATATTGTGTGCAGAGCTCTTCTACTTGACTGTGAACATAGTTAAGAAACTTCTCCCAGCCCTCAGGGTCTTCTTTAGGCCCTTTCCAGTAAGCGTTCCATCTCCAGTCTAGTAACGAATAGTAAAAACCTATCTTTAGTCCCGCTTTTCTACATGCTTCCACGTATTCTTCAACAAAGTCTTTCTTAGCAGCCGACTTTACTGAAGTAAAGTCAGATACCTTACTGTCGAATAGAGAAAAGCCGTCATGGTGACGTGTAGTAAAGACCATGTACTTGGCGCCAGCTCTTTTAGCTATCTCAGCCCACTCATAGGCGTCAAACTTATCTGGTTTAAATTTATCGGCTAGCTTAGCGTACTCTCTTACTGGAATTCTCTCTAAAAACATAACCCATTCAGCTCTACCTAGAATCGAGTAAAGTCCCCAGTGAATAAATATTCCGAACCTAGCTTCACTAAACCACTTAAGCCTTTCTTCTGACGCCATACTTAATAGTACTCAAAATCAAATAAATAACTTTATTACATAGTACCTCCTTAGCAAGAAAATTTTTATTCTTTAATAGATACTTACGTATCATGATCGAGACATTTTATTTAATCGAAGTATTTCCATTATTTTTAATAACACTCATTATAACTACGTTTCTGCTATCTAAAAGTGGTAAAGAGCATGTCAACACATTAGTATTCATTATAGGGCTTGCTCTCTTCACTATACGTCCATTCGCTCTCTATATCTATGGAGAAAATTTTCCCTCAAAAATGCTGATCTTGCTTAAATACATGGACTTAGGGCTAGCGCCTAGCTTAATTCTATCATCTATTATTTCATTTATAAAAAATTAAGGAAAATCGACTGCTGCCTCTACTTTAGTTCTCGTAGCGCTAGTAGTTATACCTATTCTCTACATCTATTTCTACTCAGAGAACATTACTTTAATGGCAGAAATTCTGTCACTCAGTCTAGCTAATTGGCTTATATGGCATGCATTGGCAGACATTTTAGCATATGCCCTGTTAAAGGATACATTAAGCAAGGATACATAGTAATTGCACCTCGGCTACGAAAATCTTCATCTAAGAGCTTTGTAGATAATGTCTCCAAAGTATCTACATTAATTTTCTATGGGTTTTCTTTAGTTACTTTCATATTCTCTATAATTAATGTAAACTTTACTGGATTAAGAATGAGTGTGCTTCTCGCTAAAGCATCCTGGGTAACATTAGTATTTACATCGGTTTTTCTAGTTTCAATTAAGTGACTTCTAGATGCTGCTAACTTAAGAGCCTATAGTAAATAAGATTTCTGCCTAGAGGATATTAAGTATGGAGTATTATAGAAGAATTCGCTGGAATAACCGCTATAGTTTCCTTCATTATTCTCATGTATCAATTAGCGGGTGCATTTACTGGCGTAATTAATACCTGGAGACTAGCCTATAACCTAGCTCAAGAATTTTTCCTCTAGAATTTCTTTTAAGAAAATCTACTGTAATTTCTACTCCGCTGTACTTCCCTACATTTCTTTCATCTATTCCTAGCAATAGGCGAAGACCTGTAGGAGGATATCACATGACTAAAAGTGTTCTTCCTTCCTTGACACATTTCTCAAGGAACGCTACTTCCTCGTTATCTAGTTCGGGGAGATCGGCGAGAATTATTAAAGAGACTTCCTCGCTTAAATCATAGTTTTTGTTGTGTAGAGGGAGCTGTATTAAAGATAAGTCTACTCCTACTCTTCTAAGGCAATCTTAAAATATGTTGAGCGAAAGCCCGGTACTCCGGTTTACGTAACAAGAACAGTGCTACGTCTGGTGGGGATCTAATAAGTTTCTGTATTTTAATAAAGTCTTTTAAGGACTCTTTGTAAGCAGCTAGACTCTTACCAGTAGGCTCGTCTAAGAAATATGTGAAAGTAAATGAAGTCATATTTTTCACCCTTTCTAGCTCGTAGAATTATGGTATACAATAGTATTGCCTACCTTACTATACTCATCAAAATATTTTTAAGCCAATTTAAGCCACAATAAACCACATGAGCTGCTGGAAGCCAGTCTAAAACTATTATATTCTCTTACTCATATTTCCAACTATAGCTTCGAGTAAAAACTTTTACACTTTTGACACTAATGATATTCAAAGCAGTTATTGAGACATGTATTATTATCTTTAATATAATTAGATCCGTTAAACTAATAGTATTCGAAAAGAATATAGTATTGATGTCCATTAAAACACCTTCAAAAGAACTCTTAAAAGAGTGGGAAGAAGAAGATAAAGAATTTAGAGAAATAAGGAAAAAGTACGCTGACTGGAACTACATAAACAAGCAGCCACCTCATATCCGAGCTGCACTAATTTATTTCATTGAAAAAGGAGACCGCTATGTCGCAGCTAAAATAGCCGGATTAACAGTAGAAGAATTCGATGAAATTAGAAGAAAAGCAAATATCCCTGTGGTGATTTAGTGCAAGGAGTAGTTGATACATGCTTTATAATAGATTGGGCAAAATACAGAAGGAGAGAAATATTAAACAATATATTTAAACTGCTGCTAATTCATGAAGAAACACTGGCTCAAATAAAGTCTCCTAAGGCAGTAGAGTATATTTCACAGTTATTAAGTAGAGACATTATGAGACTTTACCCTTGGTCTTCTTCAGAAGAAGAAATGTACATTAAACTGAGAGACGAAATTGCCGCTGATCCAAGAATTCCTGCTTTAGAGCGTCCAGATATACTCTGCTTAATTATAGCTTATAAGACAAATTCCATTCTCTTAAGCGAAAATATAGGAATACTTAGAGTAACTCAATTTCATCCAGTTTACTCTAAAGTCCGCGTATGGACTTCTCTTGAAGTACTAGAACAGGCAGTATATAAAGAAGTAATTAAAGTTAATGCTTTAGAAGACTTTATTAAAGTAGTAAGAGAATATGAGATTGATACTAAACATATATTTAGTCGAAAAAGGTTAAAAGAAGTATTAGAGAGGGTTGAAAAATGGCTAAGAAAATAATTCCGCCTCCTGAGCTTTTAAAGAAGTGGGAAGAAGAAGATAAAGAATTTAGAGAAATAAGGAAAAAGTACGCTGACTGGAACTACATAAACAAGCAGCCACCTTTAATTAAGTTGGCTCTGATAATTTACATTGAGACAGGAGACATCTATAAAGCTGCTAAAATAGCTGGCATGACTATAGGAGAATTCAATGAATATAGATTTAAAGCCAATATACCGAACATTACTTAGATATAATTTTAACAGATTTAATGTAGTCTTCTAGCAAATATCCTCTATCTTCTGCAATGTAGTGGAAGTGCTTTACTTCGAGCGGATCTACGCCTATTTCTCTTGAAGCCACAATATCTACTGCTAACGCGTCTTCGCTTACTAAAATGCTACCAGGTACTTCAACAATATTTAAAGCAGGCTTAATTACTTTAGCTATATCCGCCACTACTTTATCCATTCCGAGCGGATGATAGCGCAAATACTTGTGCTTAGCTGAAACTAGCCCAAAGAGATTTTTAAGAGCTATAGTGACTCTCGTAGAAGGATGTGTACCTGCCCTAGCTACATTCACTAAAGGAAAATCGAGTACAATGCGTGAAACAGGTATTTTCCTTAAAGCTCTGCCCTCAGGTACGCTTACTTTAACTACATCGAAATTAGTTAAGTCGAGAAACTTTACTCTTGGATTGTCTTTAAAAAGCTCAACGTAGCCTAGCTCACGGAACCTATTCATTGGCTTATACATAGTGCTTTCAGTTTCGACCAGCACTACTTTCTCTGATAATTCGCTAAAGTACTCGACAACAGTCTTCATAAGCAAGTGTGAAGGAGGATAAAAGCCGCAGACATTAGGCTTAATTAAAACTCTAGTATATGGGCCAGTAAAGCCTTTCTCTAAGAAAATATCCTTAAGTAAAGCTATTTTACCGGAAGAAATCTTATACACTATCATCTTCACTAATATTATTTCTACAGAAGACTCTATAATACTATCTAGGTCGTTTACTTTGCTATGCTATTGAGTATGAATCGCTACATATATAATGTATTCATTTACTTTCTTAGCAATAGTTTTTGAAGGAATTTGTCTATTCAGAAATATTTTTACTTTATATACGGTATCTGATATAGTTATAGACTTCTTACCTTTATATACTCTTAATTCCTGTTCCTTAGCAATCTTTATTATAGAATCAATATCAGGACATACAAGTTTTAAGTATCCTGGCAAATAGTTTACTTTTAAAACATCATCTATTAGAATTGCTTGGGCAGAGTGGCCTACAATAATACCTTTGGTTACTATAGGCATAAAATATTCAGGTAAAGCTAAGAGCCCCGCCTGTCTGACTCTATTTAGTAGATATTGCTTATCAAGTTCAACCCATTTCTATGCAAGTATTTTCTTGAGATCACTAATATCTTTATGCTCACAAGACATTACTTTTAAAACTACTAGATTCTCTAAAGAAGATATTTTAGTCTCACGTCCTAAGTCTACTCCATGGAAAATAATACTTCGGGTACCTATCATGTATACTTCAAGTCCTGCCGAAGTCATTATTTTAACTAATTCTTTGACTATATTTTCTTGACTCATTACTCACAATAGATATTAAGGACTAATTACTATGCATATCCTTAGTGTTTTATATAGTCTTTAAGTATTTTATTTGATGGAGAATAAGAGAGGTATTGTTAAAATAAAGCCTGTTTTTATTGGACTATACCACTACGAGTATAGTTACGGTAGCGTATGTTCACCCGACGTTAAAGGTACTCCTCAAATTCCTCAGCTTCCCGAGGAAGAGCTTTTAAAGAGAGCTAAAGCAATGGTTGAAGACTTTAAGCAAAATATAGGATTAGATTTCGTTGAAGTAGACGAACCTTTTATTGTGAGAAAACAAAGTGATTTGAGGCGTTTTTTGAGCGAACTAACGTACGATACTGACGCTCTTTTAGTGGGCTCTCTTGGCTGCGCTCCACTAGAGCTACGGACCTTAAAGCTATACGGGCTCCCTATAGTCAATAAATATGTTTCCGAGAGTTTTCTGAGAGCACTTAGAGTAAAGAAGTATTTGAAAGAAAGCCGGTTCCTCTATATAGGTGAAATACCTTCTTTCTCGGCTCCTAACGGTCCGTGGGACTTCTATGAAATAGAGAAGAAGCTAGGTATTAGAGCCAAGCACGTCGATATGAGCGAGTTCTTTAGAGTATTTAAGAGCATACCAGATGACCAAGCTAAGAAAGTACTTGAAGCATGGAAAAAAGATTTCGCTGAAATAGTTGAGCCCGGCGAAGAAGAGTTACTTGACGCAGCTAAAATATACTTGACACTACGCCTTCTCTGCGAGGAAGAAGACGCTAACGCTGTTACAATTAACTGCGGCAGATTCACCGAAGAATCAGCATTTCACTGCAAGAGACCCGTTGTGCCGTGCATGGCTTTCAACAGACTAATAGACGAAGGAATCATGTGCGCGTGTGAAGGAGACATAACGGCTACAATATCAGCTCTAATACTTCACGCAGTCAGCGGGCAACCAGTACTCATGGGTAACTTCGGGTATAAGCCCGGTATGTTCGAGGCAAAAGAGGGAGAAGTCACTATAGAGCACGATATAATACCTCTTTCAATGGCTTCAACCAAGTACCGTGTAAGAGACTACCACGGAAGAAAGTTCGGTGTAACAGCTTACGCTGATATAAAGAAAAAGCAGCCAATTACACTACTCAACGTAGACACTTCTCTGGAGAAAATGACTGTTATAGAAGGATGGACTAAGTACAGTGTAGACGGCATACATTGCCGCATAATAATACACATAGACGTTAAGGGAGATGTAAACAAAATACCAGAAATCCTAGTAGGGTCTCAGCATATATCTATGACTTACGGCCACTGGCTTGAATCACTCCTAGAGACAGGACGCTTACTCGGAATGAAAGTATTACACCTCAGCTAGGCGGAGGAGTTCCTCTTTTAACTTCCTTATTCTATTTTCTTTTTCAGCAATCTGCTTCTCAATACTCTCCATTTTTTAAGATCTCAATTACATCAGGATCTGGAGGCGCACCTTTCTTAAACTTTTCGTAAATAATGTATCCGACCTTCTCAGCTTCTTCATCCATTTTCTTCTTCAAATTAGTTATCTCAACTACTTTACCTAAGCCCGCTTTTATCTTTTCTATTATCGACATAGCAATCACCTATAAATGGTATAAAAAAGTATTTAAAAATTATTTAGACTACAGTTGCCTAAAGCTAACTAGACAATTCTTTAAAGTAGTTGACTAGCACAAATAAGCCTTAATTATTACTCCAAAATATTTATCCAAAGAATCCTAAAAACGCGAACCTGCGTCATATTGCTGTTTACTTAAATCAATTTTGTTTTGCGAGAAAAGTTTTGAATATTTTGTTTGCGAGAAATTATTTATGAAGCCTAATGTAATTCTCATAATAATGGATGTTCAGAGAGCAAGTAACTTCCACTGCTATGGCTACGAGAAAGAAACTACACCAAGCATAGATAAAGTAGCGAAAGAGGGAACAATTTTCCTCAACTGCATTTCTCCCGGAGTATGGACTCTGCCTTCCCATGCCTCGATTTTTACAGGGCGCTATGTTTACGGCCACGGCGTAGGAGCCCGCTATAACTACAAGCCTGTCGAAAAATACACATTAACTGAAATCTTTAAGGCTAAAGGCTACCGTACAGCAGGCTTCTGTAACAAAGGACACTGGTGGGCTAGATACGGTATTAGAGACGATAGAGGATTCGATGAATTTTATACATTCACTTTCTCTTCGCTAGAAGAATGGGTTGAAGTAGGCTCTAGTAAAGAAATATCAGCTGCCATTGAATGGATTAAAAGAAACAAAACACGCCCCTTCTTTGTTTTCATCAACTGCCTAGAACCACACTTACCATATATACCGCCGGAAGAATTCATTAAGAAATTCGCAGGAGACTTGAGTCTAGAGGAAGCTAAGAAAATACAGCCAAACATATGGAAAGTAAGAATGGGATTAGAGAAGGTAAGCGAAGAACGCTGGAAGAAGCTGAGAGCACTCTACGACGGAGAAACAGCATGCCTCGACTATAGACTAGGAAAACTCTTCACATTCCTAGAAGAAGAAAATCTAATGGACAAAACAATACTAATTATCACTAGCGATCATGGAGACGAACAAGGAGAACACTATCCTCCTCACATAGCACATCAACTACACCTATATCAGCCCGGTATACACGTCCCACTTATAATAAGACACCCTGAAATCTTTCCACAGAAAGAAAAAATAGAGTCACTCGTACAGACACACGATATTTTCCCAACACTACTAGAAGTACTTGAAGTAAAGAGCATAGATGTGTGGAAACAGTGCCAGGCAGTAAGCCTCTTTAACGCCCTCAAAGGACAAGAAAGAGAATACGCGCTAGCAGAGTACCAGAAACCACTACTAGCATTCGAGAGAATGCTAAACATTGATCCTGACTACGATTTCAGAAAATGGTACAAGAGCATTAAAGCACTCATAGTAGACGAATACAAGTACATATGGTACTCTACAGGAGAGGAAGAACTCTACAATCTAAAAGAAGATCCACTAGAACAAAATAATTTAGCTGACATAGAAACAGGGAAAGTAAAAGAAATGAGGAAAAAGCTCTACAGCATACTATTCTCGTTAGACCAAAGAGACTTAGGAGACCTTGTACAAGGCTCAGAAGACAACATAAGAAAGCTAGAAAAACTAGGATACATTAGGAGGCTAAAGCCTTACGAAAAAGAGCCAGTAATGAAAGGCATGTCGCCCTAACCGTCAACAATATTTAAGCAGAAACTCTAGTAACATATGATAATAATGAGGCTATGGGAAATCATAGGGAAAAAGTTTGATGAAATAGAAAAGAAGGTAGCAGTACTACCCGTAGGAAGCATCGAGAGACACGGAGACCACTTACCCTTAGGCACAGACACAATTATAGCAGAATACATTGGAGAAAAAATAGCCTCAGTAAGAAAAGACACAGTTCTCCTCCCGCCAGTATACTACGGCTCATGTAGAGGATTAAGAGACTTCCCCGGAACCTGGGATATAGATCCAAATATATTATATAGGTATATCTTAAACATAATCCTTGAAGCCGCCAGACACGGATTCAAGCTAATAGTCATAGTAAACGGCCACGGAGGAAACATAAGTATACTTAAGTTAGCTGCCCGAGAAGCAGCCTTCAAAACAGACATAGGAGTAATAGTCATAAACTGGTGGACAGACTTAGCACAAGAAACTCGAGACAAACTATTCACTAAGCCAGGTCACGCAGGAGAAGACGAAACAAGCGTAATGCTGGCTATAAACTCTAGTCTAGTTGACATGAATTACGCTAAAGACGTTGAAACAGAATATCCTTCAATCAAAATATATTCTAATAAAATGGAAAAAAGCATTTACTCAGAAGCATTAACTGGAGCAGCTACAAAAGCTTCTAAAGAAAAGGGCGCAGAGTGGCTTAAAGCAATAGTCGACCACTTAAACAAAATAATAGATGAAACATTAATACTTCTAGAAAAATAAAATTTTAAAGTTTTTAACAAGCCCTCAATACATAATAGATAACATAGAGCATATATATGGAAAATATCTACAGCTCTTAACTCTGTAACTAAAGCAGTATCAAGACCAGCCCCTAGAGCCCATATAATCAAAGCTAAATAATAGACAACACTCCAAATAGAACATTATAAAAATCATTTTTAAATAGTTTAAGGTCTTTTAAGTAAGCTTCTTATCAACTCAAATAACGTAAATGCTACATCCTTTTTGGCTATTAAAAACAACTCCATGTTCTTGTCTTTTTGCCCAATAATGGCTTCTCCTTCCTCAGTCTCAAAAATAACTCTAGTTGCCTTAAACTCTCTAATAAGTTCACGAAGTCTATCTACGATTTCCGGCTTTTTGCACATACCGCTCCAGAAAACAAGTTTATCGTCTTCAAAGACAGCCAAGTAAGTAATATTTTCGTAGCCTATAATATCCATTATTTTGCTTACAGTGTCTGCATCTTTATCAGATACTGTCATTTAATCACTGCTACTTAACAGCAACTACTCTGGATATATTTTTATTCTGCATGTTGTGTATCCTGTTGCCCAGCAGTGTGTTTCTATTGCGTGGTGTTGTTTTTGGGTAAGTTTAGTGAATATTCCTGCGAGTATTCCTGCTTCAA